>JASHPM010000196.1 GCA_030038115.1 Acidobacteriaceae bacterium
CAGGAAGTTATAGAGCGCGTACCGGTTCGTCACGTTGATCGCCGAAACCTGCGCGCCCCACTTATATTTGTCCCCGTGGGAATGGAACAGGTTATCCTCGCCCAGCGACATGTCGAACAGGTTGCGCTGGTCAACCCGCGGCGGACTATGGTCGTTGTCCCCGTGTCCGGGCACAGGAATGTTCAGCACGCTCGAAGTAAGTTCGTTGGCCGGGCACTCGTAGTACGTTACTCCCGCCAGCGTAACCGGCGTGCCGATCAGGTGCGTCGGCGTTGCTCGGTCCCCGTTGCAGGCCAGCCCTGACTGGAACTCTTCGTCCGCCGTCAGTGGCAGCGCCACAGGCACCATGCTCACAGGGTTTGCGGTCGGGGGAATGTTGTTGTCCACCAGCGACACCGCGGGCTGGCCGTTCAGCGTCGCGGGATTCCCGTCCGGTCCATACGAGCTGTTCGGGCAGGCCGAGTTGGGATCGTTGCTCGTCAGGTTATAGCAGGGCGTCGACCCCGCCACCAGTCCGCTGTCGAACCGCCAGTTGAAGCTGTACCAAGGCAGGTGCTTCCACGGCAGCTGATACTGCAGGTGCGTGGTCTGGTTGAACCGCTCGTCGTGGTCGATGCGGAACGGATAGCCCACCGCCACCCCGCTCGTGGCCCCCGCTCCGGCAATCTGCGGCGGGAAGAAGCGCGCCGCCACCGACGACGTCACGAAATACGCGCTCAGCCCATGCGTTGTCGGCATCTCCGTCCGCAGCGCATATCCCGGAATCTTCGAGTTATGCCAGTCGATGGGAAACGTGATGGGCGTATTCCCCAGCACGCTGAAGTCGAAGGCGTTGTGTGTGTACTTCCAGATGTACTCCCCGCTCACCACCACATGTTGCCCGAAGGCCTGCTGCAGGTTGGCGTGAAACTCATTGCGGAAGCCGGGCTCCAGGTTCTTCGAGACCACTCCCGCCACGCCCGACGTGCAGGCCAGCAGCGGCGCCAGCACTGCATTCGAGCAGCCCTCGCTCGACAGCACCAGATTCTCGTTGAAGGGCGTCTCCAGCGTCCGCGCATACGAGATCCCCATCACCGTATTCGACGGCTTCAGGTTGTAGGACACCCCCAGCCGCGGCTCCGTCTGATTGGCGTCGGCCAGCCCGTTGTAAACGTCCTCCCGCAGTCCCAGGCGCGCCACCCAGTTCCCCAGTTTCAGCGAGTCGTCGACATAGAGAGCCAGTTCTTTCACGTCGGTATGACCGAAGTAGTAGTAATCCGATCCGCCCCGCGTCAGATCGTACGGCGCCAGCACCGCCTGGTAATTTCCATTGTCGAGAGTCGTTATGCCATTGCAATCCGCCTGGCTCGAATAACCTGGCAGCGGATTCCCGTAAACGTCCATGCAGGGCGAGTTATACGTGTTATCCACGATGCCCAGATAGTCGTTCTCCCGCAGGAAGGTCTGGCCGTACTGCGCGCCCGCTTTCAGCGTCTGGATCCCCTTCACATACGAGTAATCCGCGTGCGCCGCCGTGTTCATCAGCGTGCGGATCTGCGCAATCGACGACGTTTGCAGGTTCGACGGTCCCAGATCGGCCAGCGCATTGCCGCTCGGGAAGTAGTTATACAGGTCTTTCCGCACCCACGCGCCCAGGTTAAAGACTGAGTTAGCCCCTATGATCCGCGTGTAAGTCGGATAAATGTTAAACGTCCCGATCTTCGAGCGCTGATCCGCGTCGCCCACGTTGCCGAAAACCGGGCTGGCGCTCGTCCCCGTGCCATTCACCACGTTCTGCACGTCCACATTCTGGAAGGCATTGGGCGTCTGGAACCACGACCGGCTGTAATTCAGGTTCAGGTGCACCGAATCCTTCGCATCCACCGTGTAATCCACCCGATCGAAGAAGTTCTCCTCGTTCCCCTTGTCGTGGAACACCGCGAACTCCGGCGGATCCAGGAAGCGTCCCGTATCCAGACCGTCGCCCTCGATAAAGTTGCCCCACGTCTTCCCGCCATACGATAGATTCGCGCTCCCGGTGGTCGAACCGAACGAGCCATAGGACGTGCTGATGGTGCCCGTCGGCTTCAGAACCCCCTGCCCGGAACGCGTCGTGGCCACGATCACCAGGCTCGTCTTGTCCCCGTATTCGGCCGGCGGCGCGCCGCTGATCACCTCAATCGACTGAATCGAGTTGGACGGGACCTGGTTGGAAAATACCTTGCTCTGCTGGTCCGTGATCGACTGGTCGTCGATCGAGAACGAGTTCGACGCATGATCCCCCAGGCCGTGAAACAGTCCGTTGGAGTCGGCCGCCACGCCCGGACTCGACAGCGTCACCAGCGAGCTCAGCGAGGACGACTGGCTCTCCAGCGGGATCGTCTGGAACAACTCCCGGTCCACGTCCGTGTGGAACGTTGGGTCGTTCTCGATCAGGTCCTCGCCCGTCACCTGAATCGTCGTCGCCGCGGTTCCCAGCGCCATCTTCACCGGCGCCGTCACCGGCACCCCGGAATTCACGTCCACATCCCGCACAAAGTCGCCGAACCCTGTCATAACCACAGTCATGTGATACGGGTTGTACGGCACGTTGGTGAATTGGAAGCGCCCCGCAGGGTCGGTCTTCACGCTTCGTTCATACTGGCTTACCGGGTTTTGAATTGTCACCGTGGCTCCGGCAATCACCGCGCCCGAGGGATCCGTCACCGTTCCCGTGATGCTGCCGGCATTGCCGATGGACTGGGCCTGCGCCGGCCTGGCGCAAACCCATGTGGACACAACTGCGATCAAAGCAAATGCAGCGCTGCGCAGATACGTGCGCATAGACGACCTCCGCTCAATGTGGAATGTCCCTGGGGTAAACAGCTGATTCAGGCGAAATCAGCCGGGACAGGCGGAGGCCGGTTGGCCAGCTTCAGTACAAAGCGCTGCCGGGGCAGCGGATTAAACCGCTCCACCACCAGGCGCGCGACCGCGTGCGATTGAACCGCCAGCGTCACCACCACCACCACCTGCGCCGCCTGGTGCGCCGTTACGCACAGCGAGCAGTCGTGATCCGGCTGGCCGTTGGGATGGGAGTGTGTGACCTGCAGAACGCCCGTGAACAGCACCAGCGCGACGCACACCATCCCCAGCAGCGATCCCCAGGAAAAGGTCGTCCGTCGCCTGGCCGTCACCCAGCGCATAGTAGTCAGACTATAACCTAACCGGTTTTGTTTCGTCATCCTGCCGACGAAATTCGCGCCTTGTCATCCCGAGCGGAGCGCACCAGGGGCCCCGTTGCTCCGACCGGCGCGATGGGGTAAGCGGAGCCGAGGGACCTGTTTTTGCTCTTCCCCCTCCACTCACGCCTCCCCGCCGGGTGCCCGTTCCAGCCCTCTTTTGGCTTGAGTGGGTATCCGCACACCACCCAAACAAATAGCGCGCCGTTCTAAAAGAATCCTGCCAGGAATGCCGCCGCCTCATCCGTGATGCCAACGATCTTGTTCGTTGCCTGACGATAAAACTTGAAATTGAGTTCGGTCTCCGGCTGGCCGTCATCCCAGTCGGCAAAACGTCTCAGTTCGTTCCGCCCCAGCGGCCGCTTCCCGAGCGCGGTTCGCTTCACGGTGATGCTCACACGCGGCGTTTGCCGGGCGATGCCGCGCTTGCGGGCCAAGGCTTTGGCCGAGGTGACCACTCCACACGCCACCAGACCGCGCCCACCCTCGTTCTCGCTTGCGAACACGAAAACCGTGTCGCCCTCCGCGATGTGCTTGCCGCCATACATGGTCTTTTGTGCCCTGAACGCGAACGTCCTCGCCCCAGGATCCCTTACCTCCGCTTTGATCGCGAACGCCATACCTTCCCGTGCCAGCCGCACCCCCGGCTCCCATCATCACACGCCCTTGCGTCGCGCCGTTTCTGCGCGCTGAGCTCACCTCACGCCATCCCTATTGCCGTCTTGCGTCTCTCGCGGACTGCAATTAGCCTTTCAATAGCTTTTCGAGGCAGAAAACGAGGGACTCGATGAAGTACATCCAGTTCTTTCCCGATGGCCTGAAGGTGAGTCAGAGGCCGCCGCAGTTCTACGAGGCAGCGATCTACAGCTTGATGACCGTCGTAGGGATCGCAGCGCTGGCCAGGGTGGGACTGCGGCTCAACCGGACCTTTGAGATGGTGATTCTGGCGATGAACGCCATTGCCCCGGTAACCATGCTCTTCACGCTGTTCAGGGTCCGTACCGCATTTAAACGGAGCGCGGAGGCGGTCGCAGCGGGGGACAAGGCGGCTGTTCATGCTCTTTGGGGAATGATGTACAGCTTCCGCTGGGGCAATGCCATGTATCTCCTCATTGGCATTGCCGTCTTGCTTTTGTATGCCTCCTCCCATT
>JASHPM010000197.1 GCA_030038115.1 Acidobacteriaceae bacterium
AGTTCGCGGCCTTCTCGCCGGGTTTTCGCTGGCTTCTTGCTGGATTTTTGCTGGCAGTGTGCTGGCAGTTCGCTCGCCGTTTGCTGGCCGTTCGCTGCTTGTTATTCCCGGCGCTCCTGCAGAAAATCCGGAGCCACCGGATTCTCGTACAGTGAATAGTCCCGAGTCACCACCGTCAGACCGCTTGGCGTCACAAAGTAGTTCTTCCGGTCGTCGTTCGGGTCGTATCCGATCACCGTCCCTTCCGGCAGATGCACATCCCGATCGATGATCGCTCGCTTAATCCGGCAGTGCCGTCCGATATTCACATGCGTGAACACGATGCTCGAGTCGACCTCCGAATAGGAGTTCACGCGCACATCCTGCGACAACACGCTGTTCCGCACCACGGCGCCGGAAATGATGCAGCCGCCGGAAACCAGCGAGTTGATCGACATCCCCGTTCGTGCCGGATCGCCGAAAACGAACTTCGCCGGAGGATACTGCCGCACCCGCGTTCGAATCGGCCAGCTGTTGTCGTACAGGTTGAAGATCGGCGAGACCGAAGCCACGTCCATGTTCGCGTCGTAGTACGCTTCCAGGGTTCCAACGTCGCGCCAGTACAGCGCTTCCGTGCGGTTCTCGTCGACGAAGTTGTACGCAAACAGTTTGTACTTGCCCAGAATCGTCGGCAGAATGTTGTGCCCGAAGTCGTGCTGCGACTCAGGATCTTCGGCGTCCTTGATCAGCGCCGGAAGCAGCACGTCGGTATTGAAGATGTAAATGCCCATCGAGGCGTCCACCATGTTCGGATTGAACGGCGAACGCAGGTCCGTCTTCTTCGGCTTCTCCAGGAAGCCCGTAACCTCGCCGTTGCGCGCCACCGCGACAATCCCGAACCGCGCCACGTCCTGCGGCTCGATCGGCAGCGTCGCCAGCGTCACGTCGGCGCCCGAATCCAGATGCTGCCGCAGCATCTTGCCGTAATGCATCTTGTAGATGTGGTCGCCGCCCAGGATCAGCACATGCTTCGGCTGCTCTGACCCGATGGAATAGATGTTCTGGTACACCGCGTCCGCTGTGCCCATGTACCAGTTCGCGCTCACCCGCTGCATCGGCGGCAGAATTTCGATGAACTCGCCCAGTTCCTGCGCCACCACGCTGGTCCAGCCTTCGCGGATATGCCGGTTCAGCGACAGCGCCTTGTACTGCGTCAGGATGTACACCCGTCGCAGATCGGAGTTGATGCAGTTGGAAAGAGTGATGTCGATAATGCGGTATTGCCCGCCGAAAGGAACCGCCGGTTTGGCCCGGTCACGCGTCAGCGGAAACAGCCGCTCTCCGGCTCCGCCTGCCAGAAGTACGCCCAGAGTATCTCTCATCGGCATGATCGCCTCTCACGGCTCTTGCCTGACAGTATTTGCCGCCTCTCGCTCCGCTGCCGGCGGCGTTCCGGCCCCCTCGTTCGCGGCGCTGCGCAGGACGAAGGTCAGATATATCACAACCTTGCCGCATTGCGCGCCGGCAAGCGCGCCTTCAGCCGCCGGCCTTCAGGAATCTTCCTGTTCTCCGGTTTCTCCGGCAATCGAAATTCTCAGCGACTTCAGGAAATGCAGATCCTGAGCCGTGAACGTTCCCTGCTCTCCCGATTCTGCGGCTTCCGCTGGCTTCGGCGCTTCCAGTGCGCCCACGGGCTGTTCCTCTACCTCGTTCAGACCAATCGTCGCCTCCAGCATCAGCATTACCTCGAAGCCCTGCCGGCGAATATCGGCGACCACGCCGGCGATCTGCGGCGACTCGGATACACTCTCATGAATCGCCTCGCCCAGTTGCTGAACCAGCTTGCGGAGTTTTTGATTCAAGTCAGAACCTCGATTTCCCGGCTTCCCAGTTCCGAGCGAAGACCGCCGTTTCCCCTACCTTATCTTCTGATGTTCCCGCTGGGCAATTCGAATCTGCCCGAGCCCGCTTGGTGCGCTGCTAGACTTTTTCCATGCAGCCGAATCGCTTCGGCCGGGTTCTCGGAATCGGTGCGCGTGTCGCGGCGGAGAAGCTGCGCGACGGAACCGCCGGAGCCGTCGCCGCTGTCCAGCGCTCCTCCACCTCTCCGCCTGCTCCAGCCCCAACCGCAGGCGCAAAAACACCCAGCCCAGCCGTTCCTTCCACAGCATCTCTCGCCGAAGGCAGCCGCCGCTTCGCCCGCGGAGCAGGACGTTTCGGTTCGACCCTCCTGCGCCCGTTCGCCCATGCTACCGGCATTCTCACTCTCCAGATCACAGGTGTCTTCTTTGCGCTCTTCACGACTGTCTTTGCCGTTCACTCCTGGCAGCTCTACAAGATCGCCGGCTGGCGCGACCACCATCTGCCCCTTTACATCGCGTTCGCCCTGCTCTTCGGCTGGTTCGCCATCAGCTCCTTCTGGCGCGCCAATCGCAAACAGAAGCGCACCTGAACACGCCAATCAGGTCTCCGCTGCCTTACAATAGCCGGTTCCTATGCCGGACATTTCCAGGCCGAAGCCCCTGTACACCGCCGCCGACCTTTCCTCATTCTCCCCGGATCGAGATCTCGGCTTTCCCGGCGAATTCCCCTTCACCCGCGGCATCCAGCCCACCATGTATCGCGGCCGCCTCTGGACGATGCGCCAATATGCCGGCATGGGCGATGCGGAAGAGAGCAATCGCCGTTACAAGTTCCTTCTCGAGCAGGGAACAGCGGGCCTTTCCGTCGCCTTTGACCTGCCCACGCAGATTGGCTACGACTCCGACTCACCCATGGCCCTTGGCGAAGTGGGCAAAGTTGGCGTCGCCATCGACTCCATCGAAGACATGCAGCGCCTCTTCGATGGCATCCCCCTCGACCGCATCTCCACCTCGATGACCATCAACGCCACCGCCAGTATCCTGCTGGCGCTCTATGTGGCCGTCGCCCGCCGTACCGGCGCAAACGTTCGCAAGCTGTCTGGAACCATCCAGAACGACATTCTCAAGGAGTACATCGCCCGCGGCACCTATATCTATCCCGTCCGCCATGCGATGCGCATCGTTACCGACGTTTTCGCCTGGGCTGGCGAAAACCTGCCCGAGTGGAACACCATCTCCATCTCTGGCTATCACATGCGCGAAGCCGGATCCACCGCCGCGCAGGAAGTCGCCTTCACCCTTGCCAACGGGATGACCTACGTCCAGGCGGCCATGGACGCCGGTCTCGACGTCGATCGCTTCGCTCCGCGCCTTTCCTTCTTTTTCAACGCACATAACAACTTCCTCGAGGAGGTCGCCAAGTTCCGCGCCGCCCGCCGCATCTGGGCCCGGATCATGCGCGACCGCTTCGGAGCAACAAATCCGCGCTCCTGGATGCTGCGCTTCCACACGCAAACCGCCGGTTCCACTCTCACCGCGCAGCAGCCGGAAAACAACATCGTTCGCACCGCCATCCAGGCCATGGCCGCAGTGCTGGGCGGAACGCAGTCCCTGCACACCAACGGCTACGACGAAGCCCTCGCCCTGCCCACCGAAGAAGCCGCTCGCATCGCCCTCCGCACCCAGCAAATCATCGCCAACGAATCCGGCGTCGCCAACACCATCGACCCCTTCGCCGGCTCTTATACCATTGAATCGCTGACCAGCCAGATCGAGCAGCACGTGCAGTCTTACTTTGACCGCATCGAAAAACTCGGCGGCATGCTCTCCGCTATCGAGCGCGGCTGGGTGCAGCAGGAAATCCAAAACGCTGCCTACGAATATCAGCGCGCCATCGATACCGGCGAAGCCACCGTCGTCGGTGTCAATCGCTTCACCCGCGTCAACGACTCGCCCATCCCAACGCAGTGTATCGACGAATCTCTCGAGCGCAGGCAGGTGGAGCGTGTCCGTGCCCTGCGTAGCCGACGCGATACCGCTCCCTGGAGAGCCTCGCTCGACCGCGTTCGCGACCACGCCCGTACCGGCGCCAATCTGATGCCTGCCATCCTCGACGCCGTCGAAGGCTGCGCCACGGTCGGCGAAATCGCCTCAACTCTGCGCGAAGTCTTTGGCGAGTATCGGGAATCAGTTACTGTCTGAACTCGCTCGACCGGTGTCGCGACGAGAGCGGCTCAATGGCGAAAAAGAAGCTTCGATAACTGAAGGAAATCCTGAACACGCTGCCGTCGTTCAGCACCAGTTGCTGATCGTCGGCCTCGAACGCCGTCTCACTGGCATCCAGATGGCCTTCGACCACTGGCTGTAACACCCGCGTCGTGCCCGGCGGCCGTCCGCCCTCGCGTCTCAGTCGCACATCCGAGCCGAAACGGATCAGCTTGCGCGTTCCGTCCCGCTGGATGACGGTGGCCGTCTGCCCCGCCAGGCTCTGACCCTGCCGCGGCTGCCACTCTGCCGGATACGTCCCTGCGACCTCAGCCATGCGAGGAAGAGTAGCCCGCTTTTTCAACGTTCCGGAATCCCTCCGGCGCGTCACAAACCGTGCCCTTCCGTGCGCTCCCCCTATGTACCAACGGGGTATAACCACAGGATTTGGAATTCAGCTGGCTCTGATGGGTTGGTGCCGAAGAAGGGACTCGAACCCCCACACCCTTGCGGGTACATGGACCTGAACCATGCGCGTCTGCCAATTCCGCCACTTCGGCACGAAAGGTCCTGCGCAGAACACGCTGGACGGCAGCAACTGCTAGTGTTACAAAGGCATCCACCCGTGTCAAACCTCCCGCGCCGGAATGCGGCAGCACGGCATTTCATAATAGAAAGTCCTTTTTATGACGTTACCGGTTCAACCCAAATCCATCCCCGAACAGCAGGCCAAAGAGATTCGGCGGCTTTCGCACGACCTGAGCAACGCACTGGAAATCGTTCTCCAGACCAGCTTCCTGCTGGGCACTGTTCCGCTCGACGACGACGCAAAGAAATGGCGCACGATGCTCGACAACGGCGTGCAGCAGGCGGCGGAAATCAATCGGCAGCTGCGCGAGTACGTGCGCGGCAACAGCTGATCCTGGACCGAATGATCCTGGGCCGAAGCGGCGGAACAGAAGTGAGATAATAGAACTGCTGTCAGGGATCCTTTCCTCGACGGCGTCCAGCAGCATGGGGGCGTCACGGTTTCGACGGGATCGCTTGCGGCAAGGAGGCATGCCGGGGTCTGGGCACCCGTAATCGCCTGGAAAACCATAATTGCCAACACTCAACTGGCATACGCAGCCTAATTAATTAGGTTGCCGTCCTCCGCGGCTTTGCTCCTGGGCTGCGGAAGGACGTCGCACAGGGAGCTGGTTGCCGGCGCTCGGTCCGTGTGACGGCAGCGAGATCATCGGGCTAGTTTTCGGCGTTTCTTGTCCGTTCTGAGCGCCGGGAGCGAAAATTACGAGCGGACTGAGCATGGAGTCTCTCTGCTGACAACGATTTCGGACGCGGGTTCGACTCCCGCCGCCTCCACCAATTCCTGTGTTGAAGCTTGCTAAGGCCGGGGTCCTTCGGCTCGCTGCGACCGCGTTCGGCAACGACGGCCTGCGCGGGGACCTCGGTGCGCTCGCTCAGGATTTCGCCTGCGGGCTCCCGTTTCGCTGACGCCCGCAAAACGGCTCAAGTTGTGTGCGACCTGCTGAATT
>JASHPM010000198.1 GCA_030038115.1 Acidobacteriaceae bacterium
GCAGTCCAGCGCGAACAACTTATCGTCCTTCGTCGTGATGAACGGATTAATCTCCAGCAGCGATGCATCCGTCTCGATGTAGGCCTTGTAAAGCCCCATCATGAACTTCACTGCGTCTGCGATCTGAGTCGGTTTCAACCCCAGAGCAAACGCCAGCTCGCGCGCCTGATAGGCCTGGAATCCAACCCCCGGGTCGATGTACACCCGGTGAATCGCCTTCGGGTCCCTGGCCGCGACCTCTTCGATCTCCATACCACCGGCCTGCGACGCCATAAACGCCAGCTTCGCCGCCGCGCGGTCCAGCACAATGCCCAGATACAGCTCGCGATCGATCGCCGCGGTCTCCTCAATCAGCAGTCGCTGCACCTTCTGTCCCTGCGGTCCGGTCTGGTGCGTCACCAGCTGCATTCCCAGAATCTGCTTCGCATACTGCTCCGCTTCATCCAGCGTCTTCGCCACCTTCACGCCGCCGCCTTTGCCGCGGCCTCCGGCGTGAATCTGCGCCTTGACCACCACGCCTTGCGCGCCTCCACTGAAGAGGCGCTTCGCCACTTCCAGCGCTTCATCCAGCGTGTTGGCCACCTCGCCGTGCGGTACCGCCACGCCATACTTCGCCAGAATGTCTTTCGCCTGATATTCGTGAATTTTCATAGATATTTCGCTGCAGAGATAAATTCCCTGGACTTTTTCCAGTCCTGCCTGTTGCGTTATGCCTGCGCCAATTCCTGCCCGCACTGCGCATCCGCGCGGGCAAATCCGTGCCAAAGCAGAATGATCAGTGTAGCTAAGGCGTCTGATTGGGAGCAAACTGCTGTCGCTTCATTCGGGTTCGTGCGCTCGACCGTTTCCACAATCTCCCAGTCCCTTAGAGCGGCATTCGACGCAGTCGATCCATCGAAGATCGCTGCGCCTGGCCCGCCCTTACCAGGACATAGGAATTGTGGAGACGGGATATACTGGCGCTCTCCTCCCGGTTACACTTTTTCCGTTCCCTGACCGCTCCTCCCTCGAGTCCGTTGTCCACCTGCTGCCTCTGCTGGCAGCTGCGAAGGTTTTGATTTCTTTCAGGAGGAACAATGAATCTCAGCAAAAGTCTGTTCGCCGAATTCTTCGGTACGGCATGGCTTGTCTTTGGCGGTTGCGGCGCAGCTGTGCTGGCCGCGGCTTATCCCGGCCTCGGCATCGGTTTCGCCGGCGTGGCCCTCGCCTTCGGTCTCACCGTGCTCACCATGGCCTACGCCATCGGCCACATCTCCGGATGCCATCTCAACCCGGCTGTCTCCTTCGGCCTGGCCATCGGTCGCCGCTTTCCGCTCGCACATCTGCTGCCATACATCGTTGCCCAGGTGTGCGGCGCGTTCGTGGGTGCGGCAACCCTGTTCGTCATCGCTCGCGGCAAGCCTGGCTTCGTCCTCGGCAACTTTGCCGCCAACGGCTACGGCCCGCATTCGCCCGGCCTCTACACGATGCAATCCTGCTTCGTTGCCGAGATGGTTCTAACCTTTTTCTTCCTCCTGGTCATCATCGGCTCCACCGACGTCCGTGCCCCTAAGGGCTTCGCTCCCATTGCCATCGGTCTCGGCCTCACGCTCACCAATCTTGTCGGCATTCCGGTCACCAACGCATCCATCAATCCCGCTCGCAGTACCGGTCCGGCACTGATCGTCCGTGGCTGGGCGCTCTCCCAACTCTGGCTCTTCTGGCTCGCCCCTGTCCTGGGAGCGGTGCTCGCGGGCCTCATTTATCGCGTCTTCTTCGCAGAAAAAGCGTCAGCAGCTGCTGCCGGCGACTGAGCAAATCGCTTTTCAATGAGGCGGCGCGTCTCGCCGCCTCCCCCTTCTCGGCATGTCCGTCGAGTAGCATGAGATCACCACATGCCCGCACTGCAAGCCTTGCTGAAACAGGTCGCCGAAGAGCACCGCCCTCTCACTCGCGAAGAGGCCCGTGCCGCTCTTCATGCCATCCTCACGGGTGAGCCCGAAGCTGCCCCTTCCCCCGGTGCGGACCTTGAGATTGCCGCGCTACTTACAGTTCTGGCTACACGCGGCGAAACCGTCGACGAACTCACTGGCTTCGTCGAGGCTATGCGTGCGCTTTCTCTGCCCATCCCTCTCAGCCCAGCCGAGCGCGCGGCACTGCTCGACACCTGCGGAACCGGCGGCGACGGCCTCGGCACCTTCAACATCTCTACTGGCGCGGCACTGGTTGCCGCAGCCGCTGGAGCCAAAGTCGCCAAGCATGGCAATCGCGGGATCACATCAAAGTGTGGATCAGCCGATGTCCTCGAGGCCATGGGCGTCCCCGTCGCTCTCACACCGCGTCAGTCGGCTGATTGCCTGCGCGCCACGGGATTCACATTCCTCTACGCGCCGGCGCTGCATCCCGCCATGAAGCGCGTGCAGCCCGTTCGGCGCGCACTCGGCTTCCGCACCATATTCAATCTTGCCGGCCCGCTCTCCAATCCCGCCGGCGCCCCGGCTCAGATCATGGGTGTCTATTCGCGGGCCAAGCTCGATGTCGTCGCCGGAGCCATGGCGCAACTCGGCATTCGCTTCGGCCGTGTGGTCCATGCGCGCAACGGTATCGACGAAATCGCGCTCTCCGCCACGGACACGATTCTCGTCCGCTTTCTGTCCGACCATGACGAGCCGCATCCCATCCCTGCTCTCGTCCATCCCGAAGACGCCGGCCTGGCGCACGCCGATCTGAGCCAGCTGCAGGGTGAAGATACCCCGCAAAGCAACGCCGTCATTCTGGAATCGATCCTCAATGGCGCTGAGACGGGGCCAAAACGTGACATCGTTCTTCTCAACGGCGCTGCTGCTCTCGAAGCCGTAGGCATGGCCTCGGACCTTCGAGAGGGAGTCGCCTGCGCCGCCGAGGCAATCCATTCAGGCGCCGCCCGCAAAACACTGCACACTTTGCGCGAATTCGGCCGAAGCATCACGGCTTCATCCGAGCGTGTGTGAAGATGTTTTGGATCCACAGTGCATTCCTGAGAGAACCAGGGCAGGAGACAAGATCAGTTCGGCTGCAATTGCCGCCATCCCGCGGACGGGGCGGAGTTCGAATTCACCACCTGCCCCAGGCCATTCACCCAGTAATTGGCGTTCGGCCCGGTCCAAACGTCGCGCCTCTCTCCCGTCAGCGGATCCGTTGTGGGTGTCACGCCGTTCAACACGTTCGTGAAACTCTCCACCTGCGCGGCCTGTGCCGCCTGGTGGCGTTCGAACGCGTTTACCTGGCTCTGCATCGCCTGCATCCGCGCTTCGAACTGCTGTACCTGCGACTGCAGGTCCCTGATCCTTCCCTGTTGCCGCATTCGCTGATACTGCAGCCCCTCGGCATCCATGCGTTTCTGATACTCCAGCCATTCCGGGCTGATTTCGAGCGAATGCGCGCAGCGCAGCGCGATGCTCTTCGCCATCGACGCTTTCTCAGGCGGCGTAACGAAGCTCACCATTGTCTGAACCTGCCAGATGCCCTGATAGAGAGTCGTCCTCGTATAGGCGAATACCACCCTCGTTCCGTCCGGCGTCTCACAGCGATAGGCAATCTGACCGGTGGAGGTCTGCGCCGCGTTCTGCTCCTGCGGCAGGTAGTCCGGCACCGTCAGCCCGGCATTCGCCGAATCCGGCTTCGGATTGCGGCACTCGCTTCCGAAACGCGCATGCGAATACAGCACCGCAAATTCCGGCCCCGTCCGGTACCGAGCCACAATCAGCCGAGCCTGCGCCCCCAGGTCATACACCTCGCCCTCATGCGCGTGGAACTGGTTCGGAACGGTATATGACGGAATGGCCACGTCCCCGAGGCGTATTTCGATCGATCCATCCGGCGACCGCAAATCCAACATCGGCCGCTCGTCGGAATACCCCAACCGAAAAAGGCCACCCTTCGCTGTCCAGCCCCGCGGCACATCCACAGCGAATGCGTGTTCGAGAGGATCCTGGAACTGGCTCCAGCTCACGCCTGCCGCACCCGCCTGGCCGCCCGCGGTCTTCAGACCGAATGCCGACAGGGCGCATGTGCCGAAGATGATCCCCAGCACGACGACCGCAATTAAAGCCCACGCGTCGATCGCTTGCCCTTGCTCTTTCATTACGAACTCCTCTCCCCCCACGAATTTCCGCCGTTAGTCGACTGCCTCACCGCTTCCTGTGCCCGCGTCGAACTCCCCCATTTCCCAACAACTTTCGAGCCCTCAATTCAACGGGTCTGGCCCTGACAACCGTGTGCTATACTCCCGGCACGCTGGCCAGAACTCATCCGGAAATCCCCAGCCGGTACGGCCGCTGGTATGCGTGATAGAAAGCCCTCTGGCCTGGACAAATGTCTTAAAGAAAACCTTAAAAAGCTCTAAATCTGCGGTTTTGCCTGATGAATCGGCCCGGCAATCTCCAATGGGAGTTCGGCGGCTTCCGCCTGGACGGCTCCCAGCACCTCCTTTTTCGCGAGGGCGAGCTCGTGCCCCTCTCCCGCAAGGCCGTCGACATCCTGGCGGTCCTCCTCGAGAGCCATGGCCAGCTGGTCGAGAAGGACGCGCTCATGCGCCGGGTCTGGCCGGACTCCTTCGTCGAGGAGTCCAACCTCGCCGTCCACATCTCCCAGCTCCGCAAAATCCTGGGGGACGAGACTGGCTCCTGCCGTATCGAGACCATCCCACGCCGTGGCTACCGCTTCGTGGGGGAAGTCAATCACAGCCCAGCCCCGGCGGATCTGTCGGCTGCTGCGCCCCCCTCGGCCCAGGAGCAGCCCCAGCCAGCCCCCGCCCCGGCCTCAGCCCCAGCCTCGTCCCCTCCGTCCTCCAGTCTTCAGCCCGGGCGGAAATGGGCCTTCTTCGTGGCCGCCGCCGCTACCGTGCTCGTCGGTGTCGCATTGATTGCCCTGCGCATGGAGCACCGAAGAAAATCCGGCTCCGGCGCTCCCGCCGCTTCTGCCGCTACCCTGCCCGTGGCGACTGACAGCATCGTCCTCGCGGATATCGCCAACAACACCGGCGATCCCGTCTTCAACACCACCCTTCGCCAGGCCATGGCCATCGAACTGGAGCAGTCGCCCTATCTCCGCCTTGTTCCGGAATCCCGCATTCAGCAGTCATTGCGCCTGATGGGCCGGCCGGCCGACGAGCCCCTCACTGGAGAGATCTCTCGCGAAATATGCCAACGCAATGAGAGCGAGGCGGTGCTCGATGGCTGGATCGCCAAACTGGGCACGCAGTACGTCCTGGGCGTCCGCGCCATCAATTGCCGTACCGGCGACCACATTGCCGACCTTGAAACCACCGCCGCCGCCAGGGAACAGGTCCTGCAGGCGCTGGGCGACGTAACCGGCCAGTTGCGCACCAAACTCGGCGAATCCCTCTCCACCGTCCAGCGTTTCGACACGCCCATCGAGGAGGCCACCACTCCCTCTCTCGAAGCGCTCCAGGCTTACAGCATCGGCCGTGCCACGATGATTCAGAAAGGCGAATCGTCCTCCTGCATCCTCTTCTTCCAGCGCGCCATTCGTCTCGACCCCGACTTCGCCATCGCGTACGCCGCGCTCGGCAATGCTTATTCCAACCTCGGTGAAATGGGCCTCGCCGAGGTCAACACGCGGCGCGCCTACGAGCTTCGCCAGCGGGTCAGCGAACACGAACGCCTTTACATCGAAGGCCACTACTATCAGTTCGTCACCGGGGACCTCACCAAGGCCACGGCCACGTATGAAACCTGGGCCGGCATCTATCCGGACGACGTCGCGCCCAGAACCAATCTGGCCGTCATCTGGAGCGATCTGGGTAAATTTGAGGCCAGTCTCGAGCAGTCAAAGGCTGCCCTCCGCCTTGCGCCCGATGAAGCGCAGAGCTACGCGAACCTCGTCAATGCTTATATCTCTCAGGATCGCGTCGCCGAAGCAAAGGCCGTGATTGCCCAGGCCGCTGCGCACAACCTGGATTCATCCGACCTTCACATGTACCGCTATGAGCTGGCCTTTCTCCTGAATGATGCTCAGGGCATCGACGAACAGATGAAGTGGGCTGCCGGCGAGCCCGGAATCGAGGATATATTCCTCAGTCACTACGCGGACACGCTTGCCTTTGACGGACAGGATGCCGAAGCGCAGCAGTTCATTGATCGAGCCATTGATTCCGCGCGTCGCGCCGGTGAAAAAGAAACCGCCGCCGATTACGAGGTGGACGCCGCCCAGAGAGAAGCCCTTTTCGGCAATCCGGCTGCGGCCAGGCGCCATGCTGAAGC
>JASHPM010000199.1 GCA_030038115.1 Acidobacteriaceae bacterium
AGCGTCAGTCGTGAGCCATTCTCCACCGCGGTTCCATTTTGCGGAACGCCGTTGACCTTGACCTGGTTCGCGCCGGGTTTCACGGGGAACAATACGGTCGCGTCGACTCCGTCGGGGATGTCGATTGCGGCCTCAAGGCCGTGGTCGCCCTTCTTCAGATCGACTTTGAGAAGGCCTTTGGGCGTGGGTTCGGCGCCACGGGCCCAGTCGAGGTCGAGGAGGTCGGGGCGGAGAGTGACCTGGCTGAATCCGGGGGCGGTGGGGACGATGCCGAGGACCTGATCCATGAGCCAGTACGCGGGGGCGCTGGACCAGCCGTGCGCGAGCGAGATGCGATAGCCGGCGGTGTTGTCGGCCTGGAGATCGACGTGGGGATCGTCTTTGGGCCAGGCGGGATCGTAGGCTTCCCAGAAGCTGGTGGCGCCTTCCTGGATCATGCCGCCCCAGTACTCACGAATCCAGGCGAGGGCGGCGTCGCGATGGCCGATGCGGGCCATGGCGTCAAGGACGTAAGAGCCGTAGTAAGGCGTGATGACGTCGGGACGCCAGGTGGGCTTGCCGACATTCGAGAGCACGTTCTGCCAGATGGATGAGTATTGGCCGGGGCTGGCGACGCCGGAGATGACGGCCATGGCGTTGGTCTGCCAGCGCGGGCCAAAGGATCCGTTGGCGAATTGCGAAGCCTGGCTGGATTGGGCGAGCGCGTCGGCGCGCTGCGCGAAGTGGCTGGCGTTCGTCGTGTCCCCGAGTTCATGGAGCAGGCGGACGCCGGCGCGGTAGGCGCGGACGTATTCCATGGTGGTGGTGGCGCGGGACGCGGGTGTGTCGCCGTTGAGGTCGAGAGACCAGTCGACGTAGAGCCACTCGTGGGTGTGGTTGATGAAGTTGTTGTCCCGGTCAAAGTCCTGGTCCATGAAGCGGAGCAGGCCAACGATGTGGTCGTGCATAGAGGCGAGGTACGTCTTGTCGCCGGTGTGGAGATAGTGATTGAGCAGCTCGGTGAACCAGTAGGAGGAGTAGCCGGGGATGCCGTTGACGTGCTCGGTGATGGGCAGCGGGCCGATGAGGCGGGTGAGCGTGTCCTCGAGGAGGAACTGGTCGGCAAAGACGGCGTCGCTGACGCGGCCGGAGACGTCGGTGTCGCCCATCCAGCGGCCGCGATCGCGCTTGGGGGCGTCCCAGATGTCGTCCTGCATGCAGAGGTGGGTGGTGTAGACGCCGGTTTCCCAGATGCGGTTGAGGAGCGGGTCGGAGGATTCGAACGAACCCTGGTAGTGAACCGGATAGTAGATGTCTTCGAGGCGGATCGAGCGGAATTTAAGAACCGCGGGGCCGTGGAGGAAGCGGATGCGGGCGTAGCGGAAGGCGGATTTGGGACCGACGCCGGTTCCACCCGGCACGATGTGGATGAGATTCGTGCCGAGGTAGGGCTCGTTGTCGAGCTCGCCGAGGGATTCGCCATAGGCGATGGAGACGGCGATGGGCGAGTCGGTATCGGAGGCGAGCCGGACGCGGCCGGCGACTTCGCGGCCGAAGTCGAGAGCGATGCCGGGGACGAATTCGCCGGAGGGGTCGGGATCGAGACCCACGGTGAACTCATGGGCGGGATCTTCGGTGGCGGTGGTGAGGGCGTCCGTGTTTGAGAAGGATCCCTGGCCGGCGTAGACGTCGTTGACTTGAGTGGCAGGGAGATAGGTATGGGCCAGGAACGGCGATGCGCCTTCGTAACCGGGCCAGTTGTAGAGGCCGGCGTCCTGGTTCCACTGGAAGAAATCGATGTTGCCCTCGATCGAGCCGGTGGCGTCGACGGCGGACCACGAGCTGTCATCGAAGGCGGCGTCAGACCAATGGGCGGGAGCCTGCAGCGAAACTTTCCAATCCGAGTGGCTGGTGAGGATGGGCGTAACGATGATGCCGATGGGGGCGGGGATGAGCTTGGCGACGAGCCTGCGGCCATGGGTGGCTTCGATGGCGAGGACGTTGTCGCCGGAGTGCAGGAAGCGGGTGAGATCCACGACGAAGACATGCATTTCAAGACGCGAGAGCGGGTCAGCGGCGAGGCGCGCGGCAAGGGCGCCGTTGGCGTAAACCTCCGCGTCGCGGGGACCGGCGAGGTAAAGGGTCGCGGCGTCGGGGGCGGAGTCCAGATGAAGGCTGACACGGAAATGGCGGGGCGCATCGCGCTCGGCGCGCGAGGCGTTGGCGGAGTCGTGCGACCAGATGTATTGCTCGGGCAGCGGCTGATGCAGGGACGAGAAGAGGACAGGGTTCTGGATGGCGCGGGTGGGGTCAAGCTGGCCGGGGGGAGGGAGCGATGGCACGTTCTGAGCGATGGCGGCGATGCACGAGGCGGAAAGAAGAGCGACAAGGAGGGCGAAGCGGCGCATGGTGGATGCTCCTTCATGCGGGAAGTTATGGACGCAAGAGCCGAAGGTATGCGCGCCGGGGTGGGATGTCAATCGGAGGGAGCAATCGGAACCGGGGCTGTCTGGGAAGTGGAGGGGGACGTAATCGATGCGTTAACGTTTTTGTGGTACTCTCGTGATCCTCTCCCGAAAGGATGGACACCATGATTGTGGGCATGAGTCTTGCCAGATTTACGCAGGTGCATGTGGCGATCAGCCTGATCGGGATCGCCGCTGGATTCATCGTAATTTTTGGGATGATGGCGTCGAAGCGGCTGCCGAATATGACGGCGTTGTTTCTGATCGCAACGGTATTGACGAGTGTGACGGGATTCATGTTTCCGTTCAAAGGCGTGACGCCCGGGATCGTGATCGGCATCGTGTCGATGGTAGTGCTGCTGCTGGCGGTCATTGCGCGCTATGGCGGGAAGCTGGCTGGAGGATGGCGCGGAACGTGGGTGATCACGGCGACGGTGGCGCAGTTTTTCAACTTTCTCGTGCTGGTTGTGCAGTCGTTCGAGAAGTTCCCTGCCCTGCACGCGCTGGCGCCGACGGGGAAAGAGATGCCGCTGAAGGTGGCGCAGGTGGTGACGCTGGTCGTGTTTATTGTGCTGGGGGTGGTGGCGTACCGGAAGTTTCGGGTGGAGAAGGATTGAGTTCAGCAGAGCAGACCTGAAACAGTGAAGTTGGCGATTTGACGTTGCGCCGGCGGAGTTCTGGGCGCGACATGGAGGGTAGAGCTGGTCGAACCGGAACCGATGACCTGATAATGTGGCGTGTCGCACCGAAACGGCTCGGCGCGCTAGGATGAAGGGTGATCGAGCGGGAGCAGATCGGACACCGCGAGCGGGCGGTGGTGTGCCTGTCCGGGGGGATGGACTCCTGTGTGTGCGCAGCGCTGGCGGCGCGGGACTATGACGCGTACGCCCTGCATTGCAGCTACGGACAGCGGACGGAGGAACGGGAGGCGGAGGCGGCGCACGCGGTGGCCGATGCGCTGGGATTCCGCGACTTTCTGAGACTGCGGCTGGACCTGTTCCGGCGGATTGGCGGGTCGGCGCTGACCGATGTGCGCATCGATGTGCCGGAAGCGCCAGGGGACGGAGCGGCGATCGGCGCGGAGATTCCCGTAACGTATGTTCCTTTTCGTAATGCGCATTTCCTGTCGGCGGCGGTGAGCTGGGCGGAAGTGCTGGGCGCGAAGACGGTGTTGATCGGGGCCGTAGAGCAGGACAGCTCCGGGTACCCGGACTGCCGGCCCGCGTACTATGAGGCGTTTCAGGAACTGATCCGCAGAGGGACGCGGGAGGGCGACATCATTGTGAAGACGCCGCTCATCCATATGCACAAGAGGGAGATCGTGGCGCTCGGCCTTGAACTGGGCGCTCCGCTGGAGTTAACGTGGTCATGCTATTCGGGTTCGGAGGTCGCCTGCGGCGTATGCGAGAGCTGTGTGCTGCGCCTGCGCGCTTTCGAGCAAGCCGGAGTGAAGGACCCGATCCGGTATGCGACGAGACGGGATGCGGGACCGGAAGCCGGGGAGACAAACGAGGAGGGCGCGGCGTGACTGCGCACTCCAACAGAGAGGAATGGTTATGAGAACACACTTTGGGCCGCGCCTGGCGCTGGCCGTTCTTTTGAGCACGAGCCTGTGGGTGACAGCGCAGACAACGACGGGGAAGATCCATGGGCTGGTCAGCGATCCGGCAGGAGCGCCCCTGAGCGGCGGGA
>JASHPM010000200.1 GCA_030038115.1 Acidobacteriaceae bacterium
ACCTATGTTTTCCAGATATCTCAGTCTGTGAATTCCAACGACAGTTATATCGCCGGGGTGATCGTTGCCCAGGACGGTGCAATCACCGGCGGCGAGCAAGACTCGCTCTATTACGGAATTAACAGTGGCGCGAACAATCGCATTCCATCCGGGATTTATCCCTACGATCAGTTTCAGATCATTACAGGCGGTAGTTATGCCAGCACGCCCGATGGAAATCTACAGATCACGATTGAGGTTGGCCTGGGGGTGATTGAAACCATACAGGGCGCTCCGGGGCCGGGCGGCGCGGGGCTGATTGCGGGACTGGACGGAGGACCGAGCAGCGGCACGCTTGAACTGCAGACGAGCACAGCCGTGCCCGCAGGCGGGTATGCATTTTCGCTGGCGGGGGGCAATGACTGGGGCACGCCAGCACGGATGGGAGGCGTTCTGAACATCGACACCGCGGGCGGGATATCGGGCAACGGAAGCATCCTCGATGTCTACTCTGCAAGCGACGAGCTGGACGGCGAAGTTTCGCTCGCGGCCAGCACGGTTTCCGCCGCCGACCCGTACGGGCGGGTGGTCTTTCAGTTAATTCCCGACACGTCATCGACGATGTACCCGCTTTACCTTGCGGGCTACCTGGTCGACAGCGCGCACATGCGGCTGATCGAAACAGGGGACGACAGCAACAGCAGCAATTTTCAGGGAGTGCTGAGCGGAACGGCGCTGGCGCAGGGTTCGAGCACGGGCAGTTACGGCGCGGCCGCGCTGGCCGGTTCGAGTTACGTGTTTGGAGCGGCCGGCGTTGACCTGAACAACTGGCTGCAGATCGCCGGCGTGCTGACGATGAATGCGGATGGCAGCGCCAGCGGCACGCTTAACTGGAACGACCAGACGGGGACATCGGCGCAGCCGCCTCTGCCATTCACAGGAACCTATACGGTGGATCCGACCGGACGCGTGACGCTGTCGAATCTGACCGACGGCGCGACGTTCAGCTACAGCAGTCATCTTTATCTGGCGACCGGAGGCGGGTTGCTGGTTTACATCCCGGGAATGTATTCGTTCTCGGGCCAGGCCTTCCTGCGCCAGACGAGCGCCTTCACTGCCACGTCCCTGAGCGGCAATTATGGATTGAATGCGGTCGATGACAACTCGACGATGGACGAGCCCAATCTGGGAGCAGCGTGCGCAAGGGGGTCGGTCACGCTGACTCCGGGGAACGGAGTGGAGACGGTGGGAGGGTACGCGGATCAGGGGAATGGCGCCGCGGACTTCGCGGTTGCGGGAAGCTTCACGGCCGCATCGAATGGGATTTTCACCGGGACCCTGAGCGGATTCAATCCCGCATCGCGGAGCACGCCCGGCAATTTCACTTTGTATCTGGTGAACAGCACGCAGGCGGTGCTGATTGAAACGGACAGCGCACAGCTGGTGCTGGGGAACCTAGTAAGCCTGCAATGAAGCTGGCGGTTTCCGGGGTCATGACGAACTGAGGAGAATGGGTGCATGCCCGCGCGTGGTTGATGGCTGCGCGCGGGCTTTCTTTTTGGCGGGCTACTTGTTGGGCTGGAAGAGAGCGAGGCGGACGTGCCAGGTGACGGAGGCGCCGGGTTTGAGGGTGACCATACCGGTATTCATGTCACCCCACTCCTTGCCGAAGGGGTCGGCGAAGTTGAACTGCTCCTCGATGGCGGCGTATTGCTTCGTGGGGTCAGTTGGCGCGTAGACCTGGATGGTGCGGATTTCCGGCGAGAGGCCGAGGACGTGGACGGCGTAGTTGGTGGCGGGGTCGGCGAAGGTGACGTCGACTGCGCCGTTAGTGCGCTGGAGTTTGGACCAGTTATCGTCGAGATAGATGTCGTCGAGAGCTTTGCCGCCGGGAGCGGTGAAGTCATACTTAGTGCCTTTGACGGGCATTAAGTCGCCGCTGGGAAAGACGTCCTGATAGTTATTGATGGCGGCAACCTGGGTGGCGGGGACATGGAGGAGGGCCTGCTTGCGGTCGCCGCTGGGAACGGCGAAGTAAGGATGCCAGCCGATAGCCATAGGCTCGTCTTCCTTACCGACGTTTTTAGCAACGATGGTGGCGTCGACGGCGGGGCCGGTGAGCGCGATGGTGAAGCTGAGGTCGGTCTGGGAGAGCCAGTGACCGCCGAAGTCGCCGGCGTGAATGACGCCGGTGAGGGTTTGGCCGTCGGGGATGGACTGGGTCTGGACGTCCTGAGTTTGCGAGGCGAGGATGAGGCCGTGCATGGCGTGCTTGTCGCGGGTGGGATCGGCGCTGTTGTGCCAGTTAGCGGGCAGAACGATGGTCTTGCCGTGCCATTTGGTGGTGATGGTTTTGCCGTCGGGTGAGAGGGGTCCGACGATGCGGTTGGGATAGGGGACGAGGAAGGCGCCGCCGCCGATGAGGAAGCTCTGGTTGCCGTACTGATCGTCAGGGCCGCCGTTGAGTTTGGAGGCGGCTTCTTCGAGAGTGGGCGAGGCGAGGATGGGAATTTCGCCCTTGCCGGGAACATTGGCGGTGATCTGGAAAACGTTCATGCCGCGGCCGGGGAGGACGGTAACGGAGAGGAATTCCATTTGCTGGCCGTTGCTGGTGGCGGGGCGCGTGAGCTTGACGACGGGTTGGCCGCCGATTTGCGGGATGGGCGCGGGCTGAGTAGCTTGCGGCGCGGGCTGCGATTGCCTGCTGCAACCGGGGATGAGGAGGAGGGTTGCGGCGGCAGCAGCGAGGGCCAGGAAAGATGGGCGCAGGGACATGGAATTCTCCAAAAGATGAAGCAGGTAGTAAACGCTTTCTGAAGCGCACCCATTCTACGCCAGGGGAGAGCGAAACCGTGGCTTCTACAATCGCGGTGTGGCGGCGATCGCAAAGGATATGGCCGGGGCTGCGGCGCTGGAGTTACTGAACCAGCGGGTGGTGGAGTGCACGCGATGCGCGCGGCTGCGGGAACACTGCACGATGGTCGCGGAGAAGAAGCGGCGCGCGTATCTGGACTGGGAGTATTGGGGCAAGCCGGTTCCGTCGTTTGGCGACGCGAGAGCGCGGGTGCTGTTTGTGGGGCTGGCGCCGGGGGCGCACGGATCGAACCGCACAGGGCGGCCGTTTACAGGCGATGGCTCGGGGGATTTTCTGCATCCGCTGCTGCACCGGGCGGGATTTGCGTCGCAGGCCAGGTCGACGGATCGGGACGACGGGTTAAAGCTGAAGGATGCGTGGATCACGGCGGTGGTGCGATGCGCGCCGCCGGGCAACAAGCCGCTGCCAGAGGAGATGGCGAACTGCGCGCCGTTTCTGGATGAGGAGATTGCGGCACTGCCCGAATTGCGGGCGATTGTGTGCCTGGGAAAGATTGGATTCGACGGAGTGGTGGCGCACCTGATACGGACCGGACAGATCGAGCGGCGCGGCGAGCTCAAGTTTGGGCATGGAGTTGAGTATCGGATTCCGGGCGGGCGATGGTTGCTGGGGAGCTATCATCCATCGCTGCAAAACACGAACACGGGCAAGCTGACGGCGGAGATGATGCTGCGGGTGTTTGAGCGGGCGCGGCGGCTGGCAGGGTTGCCTGGGTCATGATGTGCGGTGCGGACATCTGCGGCGTAACTTCCGCGCATCCACGGTTAGAGCACGAAAAGAAGAGACAGCGGGAAGAGATCCCGCGCGAAGGGGCGAACTATGATTACGATCCTACTCATTATTCTGATTCTGTTGCTGATCGGAGCCTTTCCGACGTGGCCGCACAGCCGCAGCTGGGGCTACTATCCGAGCGGAGGGCTGGGGCTAATCCTGCTGATTATTGTGGTGCTGCTGTTGTTGCGGGTGATCTGAAGGAATGGGAAGCGGGCGGCGGAGGCGTGGAGCGGGAGACCGGGATCGAACCGGCGACATTCAGCTTGGGAAGCTGACGTTCTGCCACTGAACTACTCCCGCCCCGGCGGGTGAACCTGAAAAAGTATACCAAGGCAACGGGCCAGCGGCGCCTGGCGCCGGTGCTCGAACAGAAACCAATTCCCTGCCCCGGCACGGTTGCGATGGACGAGGCGCCGA
>JASHPM010000201.1 GCA_030038115.1 Acidobacteriaceae bacterium
GCAGCCTGCGGGAGCGAACAAGCCCGTGGGACATTGCCGTGATCGGCGGAGGCGCCACGGGCATGGGCGTGGCCGTGGATGCGGCGACCCGCGGGCTGGATGTCCTTCTGGTGGAAGCGCACGATTTCGGCAAGGGTACCAGCAGCCGATCGACCAAGCTGGTGCATGGCGGTGTGCGCTACCTGGAGCAGGGGAACGTCGCCCTGGTGATGAGCGCGCTCAAAGAGCGCGGATTGCTGCGCAGGAACGCGCCCCATCTGGTGCATGACCTGGCTTTCGTGGTGCCGAACTACTCGTGGTGGGAGGCGCCCTTTTACGGAATTGGTTTGAAGCTCTACGACCTGCTTGCCGGCAAGTACGGCTTTGGGCCCTCGCGGCTGCTCAGCAAAGAAGAGACCCTGGATAAACTGCCCGCCCTCGAACCCGAAGACCTGGTCGGCGGAGTCATTTACTACGACGGCCAGTTCGACGACGCGCGTCTGCTGATCCACCTGGCCATGACCGCGGCCGAGCACGGCGCCACACTTCTGAATTACTGCCCCGCGACCGCGTTGTTGCGCGATGCCGAGGGCTATGTGAACGGTCTGCTGGCGCGCGATGCGGAAACCGGAGAGGAGTTTGCCATCTCCGCGCGCGTGGTCGTCAATGCCACCGGCGTCTTCACCGATCAGGTGCGCCGCATGGTGGACCCCAAAGTGGATCCGTTACTCGTCACCAGCCAGGGAATTCATCTGGTCTTCGATCACAGCTTCCTCAGGAGCGATACCGCGCTGATGGTACCCCGCACCAGTGACGGCCGTGTGCTCTTCGTCATTCCCTGGCATGGACACGCCATGGCGGGAACCACAGACACTCCGGTCGATGCGCCGGCCCTTGAGCCGCGTGCGCTCGATTCCGAAATCGGCTTCATTCTGGAAACGGCGGGGCGATACCTGACCCGCCCGCCCTCGCGCGCCGATGTGCTGAGTGTGTTTGCGGGACTGCGCCCGCTGGTTCGCGGCGATGGCGGCAGGACCTCTGCGCTGTCCCGCGATCATGTGATCCACGTCGATGAGTCGGGGCTGCTGACCATCACCGGCGGCAAATGGACCACGTACCGCCACATGGCGGAGGATTGCGTCGACCATGCCATCACCCTGGGACGCTTGCCCGACTCGCCCTGCGCGACCCGGGATCTGCGCATCCACGGCTACTGCGAGGATGCGGAGAAGTTCGGCGATCTGGAGGTGTATGGCTCGGATGCGGAAAAGATTCGCATGTTGGCGGCGGAGAACCCTGAACTGGCCGAGCGGCTCCATCCAGCGCTTCCCATCATCGGCGCAGAAATTGTCTGGGCTGTCCGCGAAGAGATGGCGCGCACCGTGGAAGATGCCCTGGCGCGGCGCACGCGGGCGCTGTTCCTGAATGCGCGCGCGGCGATAGAGATGGCTCCGCCCGCTGCGCGGTTCATGGCCGCCGAGTTGGGCAAAACGCGCGAGTGGGTGATCGAGCAAACGGACGCCTTCCGCCGGCTCGCGGAGCAATATTGGGTTACTTAGGCAGGTCGCGACGCGGAAACTGATCGTCGACCCGGTGCTCGACTACTCCGTTTCGCTGGGTGGGTCGAACAGCCTCACCGTGCAGTAGCCTCGCACGCCGGCAACGAGGCCTGACGCGCTCTCCCGCGGAGAGGTAGAATCGCTGCGCGATGAAAGGCTCTTCGTCTCCTGACGCTCCGTTTTTGTTGCTTTGCTTTGGCTTCATCGTCTGCGGTATGGTCACAGTCCTGGCTGGTCCGCTGCTGCCGGTCCTCGCAGCCCGGTGGGGATTGCGCGATGTACAGTCCGGCACGTTCTTCGGGGCCCAATTTGCGTTCTCCACAGTCGGCGCGATTCTGGCCCCCTGGCGTCTCCGCCGCAAATTGTCCATCGGTTACGCACTCATCGGCGCGGGCGTTCTCCTGTTGTACGTGGCGGGCGTGGTCACAAGTCACACAACCGGGCTCGCGGTCGGGCTGGCAGCGTTCTCGCTCGTCGGTCTTGGCATCGGCTTCTCTGTCACCGCAACCAATTTGCTTGTTGGCGGCTCGACTGCAGCTATACGGGCGCGGCAACTGTCGATCGTAAATCTCTTTTGGGGAAGCGGCGCCGTCTTCTGTCCGTGGATCGTCGCCATCGCCGAACGCGCCGGCCATCGGCGGCAGTTGTTGCTGCTCATGGCCCTGGCCGCGCTCGGTATCTTCGCAGCCCTTACGCCGATGCTGCGCGCGCCCGAGCCAGCTTCACTGAACAAGCAATCTGCGGCGACCGTCAACCCGCGGCTCCTCGGCTTCTTCGCCGTGTTTCTCTTTCTTTATGTGGGCACCGAGAACGCCGTCGGTGGATGGATCACCACCTATGCGCACCGCTTCAGCAGCATGACGCTGGAAGACGCTACCGCTCTTGCCTCTCTCTACTGGCTGGCGCTGCTCGCAGGCCGAGGTGTGGGCTCGCTGGCTTTGAATTTTCTGTCTGAGCGGACAGTCCTCTTCTCCGGTGTTCTCGTGGCTCTGGCGGCCTTGATCCTGCTGCTGGCGTGGCGGTCTTCACATTCTGTGCTGATCGCCGTCGCCATCGCAGGCGCTGGCCTCGGACCGGTCTTCCCCATCGGGATTTCCAGAATGATGGGACGCGGACCGGACTCCCACGGCACAGGATGGGTCTTCGCCACCTCGGCCAGCGGCGGGGCGTTGCTGCCGTGGCTTACCGGTTTTCTCTCAACCCGCACAGGAACGCTGCGCATTGGATTTCTGGTGCCGTGCCTCTCGCTCAGCACGATTTTCATCATGGCGCTGCTGGAAAATCGAGCCCTTCGTGAACCCGTTCCTCCACTGGTGACGCAATGATGGCTGCTGTCAGAATCCACCGCACGCGAGGACTCGCAACCAGCTGTCCCGGCTAGTGAATCTCCACAACCGCCAGCCCCATCGGCGGTAGTGTCAGCGTGAGGCGGTGATCCTGCACCGTTATCGTTTCCGGTGATCCGATCTCTGCAGCCTTGCGCAGCTCTCCCACCTGCGCAGGCGTGGGATACGGCGGGCTTCCCATTTTGAGCCAGGCATCCAGCGTGTCCCCGTGAGAGGCGTCGACGCGGCGTACCGTGGCGAGCGTATGTTCGTCGACCCCCTTCAGTTCGAAGGCGACCGTCTTGTCCGCTCCGCTCGCTCCCGGCTCCACCAGGTTCCACGCGGCAATGACCAGCGTGCCGTCCGCTTTGCGCGTCACCAGCGCGTCGTCGCGGGAGGTCGCAAGGCGCTCATCGCCGAGCTCGTGCAGCAGCATGAACGCGTCGTAGGCCGGCTTGGGAATGCCGTCTTCGGCAACCAGGCCGAATCCCCCGTAGAAGGGTGTTTTGACCACGCCCTGTTCGTCGAAGACGTCCGAGAACGTCCAGTACGACATCATCAGCGTCTTGCCGTCGCACTTGCTGATCGTCTCGGCGAGCCACGGGCCCATGTAGACCGAATCGGTCAGCGACCTGTAGTTGGCAAAGCTGGCATTGAATTCGCTCCAGATCAGCGGTATGTCCGGCCGCCGGGAGTGCAGGATCTCTTTGTGCACTTTATCCACCGCGAGGCAGGCCATCTGATGCGGCTGGATGCTTCGGTTGTCGTGAAAAACGTCCTTCGCCGTGTCGTCGCCGTAAGCGTGCGAGGAAACAAAGTCCAGCGGCACCTGGTTCTCCGTGGCGTGGGCGATCATGTCCCCCACCCACGCCGCCTGGGCCGTCGCCGGGCCACCCACGCGCAGACGCGGACTCACCGACTTCAGCGCACGCGCCGTGTGATCGTAGAGCTCAAAGTAGGTCTTCTGCGCAGGATTGCCGCCCCAGAACCCGATATTCGGCTCGTTCCACACCTCGAAATACCACTGTGCGACTTCGTCGACGCCATAACGCTCCACCAGGTGCTGCGCGAAGGCGGTCATCAATGCGTCCCACTTCGCGTAGTCGGCCGGTGGCGCGATGATCGGCCGGTCCCAGAAACCCATGGATTCCGGACGCGATGCCATCTGCTTCGGCATGAAGCTGATTTCGATGAATGGGCGAACGCCATGCGCCAGCAGGCCATCGTAGATCTGGTCGACGTAAGACCAGTTGTAGATCGCGTTGCCCTTTTCGTCCTCGCTGTACACTCCGTTTTCGTCGTCCAGGATGGCGTGAAAGCGCACGTACCGAAAATCGGTGATCTGCTTCACCCGGGTCAGATCGGTGCGATACGCATCGCGCAGGGCGAGGTTGGCCCGGCCCGATCCGAACATCTGCTCCCAAAAATGCGGAAAGGGTGTTCCCGCGGCTTGGGCATCGATGACAATTCTTTCCCCGCCTCCCTTCGCTGTGTCGGCGCCGTTTTGCGCGGCACACGGCAGCAGGGCAATCGTGGACACCGCTGCCGCTGTCAGGACAGACCCGAGGCGTAGCATCTTTCCCTCCATGAAAGGTTGAGAGCGCGGAGTGGGCCCGCGTACCGGCGAAACAAAAAGGCGGAGGGTGCTCCACGCGAGCACCCTCCGGTGTTCAGCTTCAGGGAGGCGATCAGAAGCTGAAACGAGTCTGCAACTGCACCGTTCTGCTGCCCAGTCCCCCGCAGGACACGCCAAAGTCCGAGTTGACCGAACTGATTGTGCCGTTGGGATTCACTGCGCCCAGAGTGGTGTCCATGCATCCCGTATTAATGTTGGTCTTGTTGAACAGGTTGTAGGTGTCGACGCGGAAGGAAAGATTCGAGTCCTCGCCCAGTATCTTGTTATTCGGCAGGCCAAAGGCCTTCGTCAGGCTGGCATCGAAGTCGTTATACCCCGGCCCACTCAGGCTGTTGCGCTGAATCCCCGGTGCTGGCCCCGGCACGCTGGCCGGAAAACTTGGCGCCAGCGTATACGTAGGCGGCACAAAGAACTTCGTGCCGTTGCCGCCGTAATTGGGATTGATGCCGCCCAGACCTTCGAAGGTCTTGTTCGAAGTGCTCTTGCCGGCTCCGCCAAGGATGCCCGCGGGGCGAACCGAATAGTAGGTGCCCTGTTGGTAAATTCCGTTGGTGCTGTAGACCGGATTCCACGGGAAGCCGGTGTCCACGTTCCAGATGCCGCTCAGCGACCAGCCGCCCGCGACCTTTTCCAGCAGCGAGTTGCCGTGGAAAAACACCGGCTGCCACAGGCCGAACAGCTTGAACGCATCCGCCACGTTATAGTCGGAGCGCGCATACGCTGCGTGCGAATTATAAGGATACGGGTCCTCCGAATACGGCCCGGAGTTCTCGTCCATCGCCTTGCCCCAGGTGTACATCGCTTCCGCACTGAAGTGCTGCGCGAAGTTATGCTTCAGCGTCGTCACCATGGAATTGAAATTGCCGTTGCCGGAGTTCTCGTACCAGTCGATGAAGTTCGCGTTCGGATTCATCGCGTATCCCTCCTGCGCGGCGATGGCCTGCCAAATGTCCTGAATCAGCAGGTGCCGCATTTCGCTCCCCTGATAACCAACGGTAGCGATGGAAGTGAAGGGTAGCTGGTAGTCCGCTTCCAGCGAATAGTGATAATTCGTTATCGTTTTTTGCGCGCCCGGGAATCCGGTCACGAAGGCTTCCGTTGTCCCAGTCGGAAGGTTATTGCTGCCAAAGGTGGTAATTGTGTTGGGATTGGCCGGATAGTTGAACAGGGAGTTGATGGTGTTGCCGACAGCGTAGACGATTCCCGTCCCGGAACAGCTCGGATTGCTCGTATATGGGTACCCGCAGGTGTAGCCGACACTCACGGCGTTCGGCGGGTTGCCGGTTCCGTTCGCCAGAATAGCGATTTCGTTCTGGTTGTAGTTGATGCCGAAGCCGCCGCGCAGCACCCCCTTATGGTTCGTCCATGGCGGTTGCCAGGCAAACCCTAACTGCGGGCCCCAGTTGCTCTTCGGTGAAGTCTGGAGACCTCCGCCAACTCGGATCTTCATGCCGGTCAGGGCATCAGACCCGGATCCCAGCTCCACCACGTCCAGGTTGTTTTCCTTGGAATAGAAGTCGCCGAAGTAAGACCAGCGCAGGCCTGCATTCACGGTCAGACTGGGGCGAATCTTGTAATCGTCCTGCACAAAAAAGCCCCAGATATTCAGCCGGTCGTCCTGGCGGTTTGCGAAGGGCACGCCGGTCGAATGATTGAACTGCCCGCTCTCGAAATAGGGCGCGTCGTTCGCAAAGTCCCACAGGTTATGGAAGTTGTATCCAGGACGCGCGGAATACGTTGCATTGTTCAGGTAATAGAGACGAGTCAGCTCGCCGCCGGCTTTGATGTTCTGCGAGCCCAGCACCTTGGTGAGCACGTCGTTATAGGTATAGGTCCACTGGTCGAAATTGCTGGGACCTGGGGCGCCAAAGAAATTGATGCTTGCCGTGCCGATGTTGTCGATATTGTCCTGGGGCAGCCCAAAAGGCTCCTGCGGATTGCTCGCAACCTCGTTCCAGCGCCATCCGGCCGCGTTAGCCCGGGCCTGATTGAGCAGGGTCGGCGAGAATGTGCGAAGCCAGATCAGCGAAAAGGCGTCGTTCACCTGCGTGTGATGCCACAGATTGGCGGCGCGATCGGGACCGTTGTAAAAGGTGGAGGTTTCCGGCTGCCAGTAAATGGCGAAAGTCACCCGGTCTTTCTGCGTCACGTCCGCATCCATACGCCCGTTGTACTGAGTCTGCGATATGGTCGTGGGATCCAGCGTGGTGTAGTACGCGATATCGGGCGTAGCAGCCAGGCCGCCACCCACGCCGGGCGTGCTGGAGTTGCCTCCGTAAGTCAGGTCCTGCATCCCCACCCCGGTCGTCATCGGTGAACCTACATTCAGTCCTCCCGACTCTGTATTACAGTTCGTTCCCTCCGTGAGGCCGATCGAGGCGCAGGTGCGGGCAATGACCGTGGACCCAGGGGCAACTCCTTCGCCGGAATAGGACAAATACTTCCCCGCAATGGGGCCCGGCCCGGCGGACGAATCGAAATCTGACGTGTCGTACCAGCCCTGCGCTGTGGTGTTGGAATTCAAAGGGCTGGTCTCAAAATTAAAGAAACCGAAGAGGCGATTTTTCCAAAAGGGACCGCCCAGGCTGGCTCCATAGTTATTGAAATCCTGGTTGTAGCGGTTCACACCGCGCGATGCCGCGCTGCCCGCCTTGTTGGAGCCCACGCCGTTCCACCGCTGGTACGCGTTCAATCCCGGACGGGCGGCTTTGAAGAAGGCGCTGCCATGCGGCTGGTTGGTGCCGCTCATGGAGGTGACCTCGATCTCCGCTCCGGTAAACCGCCCGGACTCCGCATCGTAGCTGTTGGCAACCACGTTCACGCTGGCCACGGAGTCCTCGCTGGGCGTTATCACCGAAGTGCCGCCCCACACCGCGCTCACCGTGCTGATGCCGTCGATGCTGATGCTGTTGGTTTCATACTGGCCGCCGCGGTCCTGGATTTGCGGGCCGTTCTCCGTCTGGAAGATACCCGCCTGGCTGCCGCCGCTTCCTCCCGGTCCCTGATTGCCGGGGTTATTGTAAGAACCGCCGCCGCTGCCCTGCGAAGCGTTTCCAAACACACCTGGTGTGAGCTCAGCGAGCTGGAAGACGTCGCGGTTGAAGGACGGCATGTGCTGAACTTCGTTGTTGCTGATTGTCGCGCTCTCGTTTGCGGTCTCCGTCTGCAGGCCTTGAGTAGTGCCGCTTACTGTCACCGTCTCCTTAGCCTCGCCCAGCTGCAGCTGAACGTCGACTGTGTTCTGCTGTTCCGCCACGATTTGTACCTGACCCAGCACGTCTTTCTTGAATCCCGCGTGCTCAACCGTGAGTGAGAAGTGGCCGCCCGGCAGTGCATTGAATGTGTAGATGCCGTTGGCGTCGGACGTTGCGGTCAGGCTGGTGTTGGTGTCTGTGTTCAGCAGGGTGAGCGTGGCGTCGGGTATCACCGCCCCCTGGGGGTCGGTGACCGTCCCGCGCAGCGACGCGTTGAACTGCGCGTGCAGGATCGGCGTAAGCGCAAACGCGATCAGGGTAACCAGAACCGAGGCGCGGCGTCTTGCTTTTCGTCCATCCATCGGGGCCGGCTCAGGCAGGGATCTCAGGCCGATCTTTATGAATCCGGCCTGCAGAAGGCGGAGTATTGCTGACGTATAGACCTGCATAGGGACTGTCCTCCAAAGTCTGCGCGAGGCCCATCCGAACAACCTCGCGGTCTTGATGCCGACATTGTGATGAGGAAGGCTTGCGACGGCGGGGTATCTGCCTCCCCTGTGCAAACGATTGCGCACACTTGCGCAATCGTTTGTGCTGCGGCTAAAATTCGTACCACTCGACTGTTAAGATTGTCAAGGGCTGCAGCCCGCGGGCCCCTTCCCGCCTGACGATCGCTCCGCAGCCGCGGACACAATACTTTGATGCACGATGAGAGAATGATGCGCGGTCGGACCTCTCCGAAAATGCAAACCAGTTCGCTATTCCTCTTGCTGCTGGGCATTCTCGCCGCGCCGTTATCGGTACACGCGGATCGGAACTACTCCCGGCAGGTCTTTTTTGAGAACAGCCTGTCTCCGGGGAGTTACTTCTACTCCAGTGGCCGCGCCAGCCGGCCCAGCACCCTCCGTCTCGTCGACGGCAAAATCCCCGTCGAGACCGCCTCCTTCATCAGCGGACCCAATGCCCTTTCCCTCGAATGGAGCTCCGCACCCAGCGGCGGCTGGTCTGCGGAACTCAATCTTTACCAGTGGCGCAATCGAACCGTTGAATTTCCCGGCGCCGGCCTTTACCTCTGGCTGTATGCGCCCAACGGCATCCATTCCCACGATCTGCCTAGGCTTGCTCTGCGTGACCTGCACCGCAACTTCACCTGGCCTCTGCAGATCGGCGCCTTTACCCCCGGCCTTGCGCCCGGCCGCTGGACCCGCGTGCGCATTCCCCTCTCCGCCTTCCGCTCCGCGTCGGTCCATCCTTTCGAGCCGCATCGTATCGATACTCTGGTCTTCGTCCAGGGCGCGGCCGATGCCGCGCCGCACACCCTCTTTATCGATGACATCCGCATTGAAGACGATCCGCCTCCGCACCCGACGGCGCCCCCCGTTCCCCAGGGCGTCGCAGCAAAGGGCTACGAGCGCCACATTGACATCTCCTGGAATCCCGTCACCGACCCTGCCCTCGCGCAGTACGTCATCTACCGTTCCGTGCACGGAGAAGCGTATCGTCCCATCGGCGTCCAGCGGCCCGGAGTCAACCGCTACTGCGACTACACCGGAGACCCCCACTTCACCGCCTTGTATCGCGTCACCGCGCGAACCTCCTCGCTGCGGGAATCGTCGCCCTCCGTGCCCGCCACTGCATCAACCCACCCTATGACCGACGATGAGCTGCTCACCATGGTCCAGCAGGCCTCCTTCCGCTATTACTGGGAAGCGGCCGGGCCGCATTCCGGCATGGCCCGCGAGAACACTCCCGGCAACGACGACATCATTGCGCTCGGAGCCAGCGGCTTTGGGATCATGGCCACCGTCGTCGCCGCCGACCGCGGCTTCGTCACCCATCGCCAGGCCATCGACCGCCTTCTCCAGATCACCGCCTTCCTCGCGCGCGCCGACCGCTTTCATGGCGCGTGGCCGCACTTTCTCAGCGACAGCACCGGCCATCGGCTTCCCGTCTTTGACATGTACGACGACGGCGCGGATCTGGTGGAGACCTCCTTCCTCATGGAAGGACTCCTGACCGCCTGCCAGTACTTCAAAGCAGATGGCCCCTCGGGACAGGAACTCTACGATCGCATCACCAAACTCTGGCGGGGTGTCGAGTGGGACTGGTTCCGCGCCACCCCCAGGCGCGAAGCCCTCTACTGGCACTGGTCGCCCGAATACTCCTTCTACATCGCCAACCGGCTCACCGGCTGGAACGAAGTCATGATCACCTATCTCGAAGCCATCGCGTCGCCCACGCATCCGGTCCCGCCCAGCCTCTACTACACCGGATACACCGGCGAAGGCACCGACCACGTCTATGGCGAACACCACACGTACTATGGCATCCAGCTCGACATGAATTATGTCCCCGGCTCCCCCGGGCCCCTGTTCTTCACCCAGTACTCCTACATGGGATTTGATCCCCGCGGCCTGCGCGACAAGTACGCCGACTATTTTGTGAACAACCGCAACGAAGCTCTGGTGAGCCAGGCCTACAGCATCGCCAACCCCCTCCACATGAAAGGCTATGGCGCAGACTGCTGGGGCTTAACCGCCGTCGATGGGCCTGACGGGTACGACGAGTACAAACCCTTTGTCACCGACGATGGGACCATCGCTCCCACCGGTGCCATCAGTTCGTTCGCCTATACTCCCTCGCAATCCATGCTTGCGCTCAGGCACTTCTACCGCGACCTCGGAGCGCACGTCTGGGGTATCTACGGATTCCGCGATGCATTCAACCTGCAGGAAAACTGGTACTCAGGCATTACGATGGGACTGAATCAGGCTCCGCAGACTGTAATGATCGAGAACTATCGCACCGGGCTGGTCTGGAAAAACTTCATGGCTAACCCGGAAATCGGGTCTGCCCTGGAGAGAATTGGCTTCCGTTCGGATCGTCCGTAGGCCTGCAGGGCCCGGGATCATGCTTTGCGTGCGTTGTCGTGCTGCGAAACGAAAGAGGGCTGGAAATCGGGAACGAGAAGACAAAACGAAGCCGTCGTGCCCCGGCTGGAAATCGGATGGGCAACCACGGTGTCAGTCTCCGCGAGCTGGCCGCTCATCTCGGACTCTCGCTGACCACCGTCTCGCGCGTCATGAACCACGCGGCCGCGCAGTACCGCATCGCTCCGGCCACCCAGCAGCGCGTCCTGCAGGCCGCTGCGTCGCTCAACTACCATCCCAATGCCTTTGCGCGTGGACTCAGAAACAAGCGCAGTTCCACCGTCGGCGTCATGGTGCCCGAAATCAGCGAAGGATACGCGGCCACCGTCCTCAGCGGCATTGAGGACGCCCTTCTGGAGGAGAAGTTCTTCTACTTCGTCGTCAGCCATCGCCACCGCGGCGATCTGCTCGAGGAGTATCCGCGCCTCCTCCTCGCGCGCGCCGTCGAGGGCATTATCGCGGTTGATACACCCCTCCACGGATCGCTGCCCGTACCCATCGTTGCCGTTTCCGGTCACCGCAGAATAAAAGGTGTTCTCACCATCGAGCTCGATCATCTCACCGCTGCCCGCTATGCCCTTACCCATCTTTACCAGCTGGGCCACCGGCGCATCGCGTTCATCAAAGGACAAACCTTTAGCTCGGATACAAAGGCCCGCTGGCACGCCATTCTCAGGGTCTGCGAGTCCCTCAGGATTCCTGTGCACCCTGAGCTGGTCGTCCAGTTGAAAGGGATGGCGCCGGGCAGCGAGCCCGGATATGTTGCGACACGGGAATTGCTGAAGCGAGATCAACCTTTTTCGGCGATTTTCTCGTTCAATGACGCTTCGGCCATCGGCGCCATCGCCGCACTGCATGAAGCCGGGCTCATCGTGCCTCAGCACGTCTCCGTCGTCGGCTTTGACGATATTGCCGGCGCCGCCACTATCCGCCCCGCCCTCACCACCGTGCGCCAACCCCTCTATGAAATGGGCCGAACCGCTGCCATGAATCTCCTCCGCCTCATCCGTGAGGGTGACGGCGATCAACCGCACCGTTCCATTCTCGTTTGCCCCACCTTCGTAACCCGCCAGTCCACGGCAACAGCTGCTTCCGTTTAATCCACGCTGTGACTGTCCCATCGACAAGTCACCCACGCCTGAGTGGCTGTCAATTGAATCCCGCGCTCCTGTTCATCGATAGGCTTCGAATTTGCGGCCGAAAGGCAGGATGATCAGACCAGATGGATCAGTAAGACGACCCCGGCCAGCAGAGCTGTCAGGGGGACCCAGAAGTGGCTGTCCGTCAGGATTGCCCGCAGCATCCGTTTCTCCCGTAAGCCAGGATTATAGCGGCCGATCTGTACGCCAGGCCGCGGCTCGAGGAGCTGCACCTCGTATTATGAAGATCTGATCGCGGAGTTTTCCCCGGTCAGGTCCACTGGTAGTTCGGCTTCAGTGTGTGGAAAATCCGCAACGCGGACTGGCGCAGTCGAGCCGGCGGAGCAACGTATTGAGTTCAGGTCCTGCAACCAGGCTGTCGGCGGTTTCCGTTTCCTCTGATCAGCCTGCGATACCGCCGTATGCGCGATACGGGTTGGGCACAACCTGCGCCATCGCGGCGGGAGCGTGGCTGGGCGCGGCCGAAGCACCGGCTCGGCTGGTGGCCTCGGGATATTCACCCTTT
>JASHPM010000202.1 GCA_030038115.1 Acidobacteriaceae bacterium
GAGCCAGCGATTCGTTGAACCGCCGTATGCCCAGCACGCGCGGATCGGTGGTTTTGGCGTTGGCCACTTCTCCATCACGCACCACATTGTCGACGACAATCGCGGTGCCCGGCCGCGACAGCCGCAGCGCCCAGCCGAAATATTCCGTGGTGCTCTCCTTGTCCGCATCGATGAAGACAAAGTCGAACGGCCCACCGCCCTCGGCCGCGATCTTCGGCAGGGTTTTGAGCGCCTGCCCCAGCCGCACATCGACGGCCTTGGCGAGCCCGGCGCGCGCGATATTCGCCCGGGCAACTTCAGAATGCTTCCGGTCGGATTCCAGCGTCACCAGCCGGCCGCTGGGCGGCAGCGCCCGCCCCAGCCAGATTGTGCTGTATCCGCCCAGCGTCCCAATCTCGAGGATTTTCTGTGCACCCACCATCCGCGCCAGCAGATACAGCAGCTTGCCCTGACTCGGCGTCACCGCAATCTCCGGCAATCCCGCCGCGGCACTGGCCTCGAGAGCCGCATCGAGAACAGCATCCTCACCGATCAGCAGCCCATCGATGTAGCTGTCGACGGCGGTCCATGCCCTTTCCGGTTTGCGCTTTGTGTTTCCCAGCGATGGCAATCGTTTCAAGGCCTCCTCAGGCCTGGACGAGTTCGGAAAAGTCCGCGATCCTGGAAAACTCGCTGAGCACTTCGCCAATCAGCGCCAGTCGATTGCTCCGCGCCGCAGTGTCGTCCACCATCACCATCACCTTGTCGAAAAACAAATCGACGTGGGGACGCAGCGTCGCAATAGTTTCCAGTGCCCTCTGGTATTCCTGCCGCCGGCGCAAATCCTCCACGACCGGATCCAGTTTCATGGCCTCGGCACGCAACGCCCGCTCCGCCGGGTCGTGCAGCAAATCCGGACTGGTGGCGCCGGTGCCCTGGCCTGGATTCAGAAAGCCCTTCTCCACCGCCTGCCGCAAAATATTCTTGATGCGCTTGAACGCGGCCGCAATCGCCGCCAGATCCTCCGACCCGCGCACCGCCGTCAGCGCCTCTGCGCGCGCAATCGCATCGCGCATGTTGTCGGAAGGCACCGCCACCACGGCGTTCACCACGTCATACGCGAAGCCGCGCATATCCCGCAGCCAGAACACGAGCCGCTCGTCGAAGAAGGCCACCAGTTTTTCCCGAACTCCCGCATCCAGATTCTCCGGCACCGCCTTGAAAAGATCGGAGCGCACCAGCGGCAATCCCGTTTCCGCGAGAATCTTCACAATGGCATTGGCCGCCCGGCGCAGCGCAAACGGATCCCTGGAGCCGGTGGGCTCAAGGCCAATGGTGAACATGGCGACGATGGTCTGCACGCGATCCGCAATCCCCAGCACCTGCCCTTCCACGGTCGGCGGAATCGGGTCCTCCACCGCCGCCGGCGAGTACTGCCAGTAGATGGCCTGCGCCACCTTCTCGCCCAGCCGCTGGGCGCGCGCGTACAGCCCGCCCACGATGCCCTGCAGCTCGGTGAATTCCTTCACCAGCTCGGTCGTCAGGTCCGTTTTCGCCAGCTCCACCGCCTTCAGCAACGCTGTCCGGTCCACAGCCGTTCCGCGCTCCTCCAGCAACCCGGCCAGCTTTTCCGCGATCTTTCTGTTCGCCTGGGTCTTGTCCCAATAGCTGCCCAGCTCCTTGTGGAAGGTCACCGGCTTCAGCAACTCCACGCGATCTTCCAAGGGGATCTTCTGATCCACGCGCCAGAAAAAACGCGCGTCGTTGAACCGCGCCCGCAGCACGCGCTCGTGCCCGTGCCGGATGGTCTCAATGCCCATCTCTTCCGGGCGCGTATTCAGCACCGCGAGAAAATACGGCTCGATCCTGCCCTCGCCATTCTCGACCGCGAAATATTTCTGGTGATCGCGCATCACCGTCACCAGCACTTCGTCCGGCAACTCCAGGTACTCGGGATCGAAGTTGCCCAGCGCCACCGAGGGCCACTCCGTCAGGTGCGTCACTGTGTCCAGCAGCGCCGGGTCCTCGCGCCAGCGCGCGCCGGGAACACTGCGTGTCTCCAGATCCAGCGCTTTGCGAATGCGGTGGCGCCGCAGGCTCACATCGGCCGTGACCTTCGCCGCCTCCAGCAAGCCCAGATAATCGTCCGGGTGATCGATGGTCACCGCCGCATCGCCATAGAGGATGCGATGCCCGCGCGTCAGATTCGCCGCCCGCACGCCGGCGAACTCCACCGGCAGGATGGCGTGATCCAGGAGGGCGACCATCCAGCGCACCGGCCGCACGAATCGCTCCTCTTTCAGCGGCCTCCAGTACATGTTCTTCGGCCAGTAAATCGCAGCCAGTTCTCCCGCCAGCCGGTCGGGCAGCACCTCGGCCGCACCTCGCCCCCGTTCCTTAACCATGGCCGCCAGGTACTCGCCCTTCGCGCTGATCACCTTAAACAGCCGCCCATCCGCCTCCTCGGGAAGCTCACTCCTGATCTGGGCGCGGTTCAGCAGCTCGGAATTCAGGTCGGTCTGGCGCAAATGCTCCTCTTTGAACTCCGCCCTCCGCAGCAGCTCTTCGCTCAGCCCGGCCTTGCGCGCAAACGCCAGCGCCGCGGCAGTGGGCTCGCCGTTTTTGAAGGCCACACCCCACGCAGGCCCGGTGAGCTCGCGCGTCGCATCCCGCTGCCGGGCCAGCACCCCGTTCACCTGCACCGCCAGGCGACGCGGGGTGGAGTAGCTGTGAACCTCGTGCTCCTCCGCCAGCAGCCGCTCCCGGCGCAGCAGCTCCACCACGCGCTCGGTCAGCTCGGCCTCGGCGGCCGCGATCATGCGCGCCGGAATCTCTTCCAATCCCGCTTCGAACAGCAGGTCCGCCATCTCTATCGACCCCCCGCTCTCTGCCGTTGCGCGGCCCAGGCTTTGGCCACACCCACCACCAGGTTGCGAATCCGCGCCATCACCGCCACGCGCTCGGTCACCGAGATGGCCCCGCGCGCGTCCAGCAGGTTGAACAGGTGCGAACACTTCAGGCACAGTTCATACGCGCCCAGCACCGGAAACCGCCGCAGCGCTGCGCGCGCGTCTTCATCCGCCGGGGGCGCTGCCCCGTCGTGAACCAGGCGGTCGTGAATCTTCTCGCGGCGCTCCGCGGACTTCTCCACTCTGAAATTCTGGTGAAACGCATCCAGCAGCGCCTGGCATTCCGCCTCATACAGGCGCAGATGCTCCCACAGTTTGCCGATGTCCGCCGCCTCGAAGTTGTACACCGAAAGCTGCAGTTCTTCCTCCAGGCGAATGTCGCCGTAAGTCACCGCGCGTCCGGTCTTCGGATCGATGGCCCACACGATGTCGTAAATCGAATCCACATCCTGCAGGAACGCCGCAATGCGTTCCAGCCCATAGGTGATCTCGCCCGAGATCGGATCCAGATCCATCCCGCCGCACTGCTGGAAATACGTGAACTGCGTGATTTCCAGCCCGTCCAGCATCACCTGCCAGCCCACACCCCACGCGCCGCCCACCGGCCACTCCCAGTTGTCCTCCTCAAACTTGATGTCGTGCTCGCGCAGCCGAATCCCGATCGCTTCGAGCGATTCAAGATAGACATCCTGAACGTTGACCGGGGGCGGCTTCAGGATGACTTGCAGCTGGGTGTGCTTGTAGAGCCGGTTCGGGTTTTCTCCGTAGCGGCCATCCGCCGGCCGCCGCGAAGGCTGGGTGTACGCAATGTCGATGGGGTCCGGTCCCAGCACGCGCAGAAACGTATCGGGCGACATGGTCCCCGCGCCCACTTCCACGTCGTACGGCTGCGCCAGGACGCAGCCCCGGTCCGCCCAGAAATTTTGGAGCCGCAACAGCAGTTCCTGGAAGGTAAGAGC
>JASHPM010000022.1 GCA_030038115.1 Acidobacteriaceae bacterium
ACCAATGAGTGGATCATGGGCGACGCCAAAACCAACGAGATCGCCATCTTCGACCTGGGCACGAACCACACCAGACTGTGGCGCAGTTCAAAGAACGAGTGGTTCGGCGACACGCCCGGATTCTATTGGGGTGACAACAATCCCAAGGACCTCAGCGTGCGGCTGGAAGACTACCCCGACCCCAACGGCGATCCCGATTTCATCCCCTATGTGCCGGGGCCAAGGGACATGGCCTGGCAGCGCCTCTATAAGGAATACCGCGGGCAGATCGACGAGCAGTTCGGGTTCCTTGCCTTCCGCACCGCCCCTCTTGTAGCTGCCGAGACGATGGATGCGAAAGTGCTCACCGCGGACATGGCCTCGCGCATGATGGTCTGGGCCGAGTTCGGCAGGCCCAACCAGCGCGAGTGGCTGCCCGACAAGGCCTATGATTCCCCCGGAGACGACGGTCTCTATCCATCGGGTTATTACCTGTTTGACGCCCAGCCGACCGAGACTTTGCGCGCCTCGATCGAGCAAAACGAGACGGCCCGGATGGCCGCTCTGGCCGAACCGGCGGCTCCGAAGATGGCCGCCTCGAACCCAGCCCAGTATGATGGCAGGCTTTGGAAGGGATGGATCTTGCCGGCTTCCGGCAGCGATACGTGGTTCGTGGCCGGCTCAGCGGCCTATCACCGTGTGCTGGAGTCCAAGGATGTCGACGAGGCCATGAACGCCCAGCGAGCCGTCTGGCGCGGCCTCCAGGCGAGCGCGCCCACTCCGCTCGACCAGTACCGCCGGGAGCAGGCACGAGGCGTCCTGTTTCTGGATTCACTCCGCCTAAGAATGGGGGACGACGCCTTCCTGCAACTGATGCGCGATTATTTCGCGGCCCATACTACGCAGTCGGTGACCGCCGAATCCTTCCTCGCACGTGCCGGGCTCACGCCCGTCGCGGCGCGCCTGGACGCCATCGACCCCCCCGATGGTCCCGTGTATCTGCTGAACGACATCTGGCGTCGCCTGCCCTCCGCCGTCATTGTGTATGGAACCGTGCATGATGCGGGCGCGAACCGCTATGCCGCCGAGCAGCTGCAGCACAAGTTTCTGAATGCCTACGAGAGCGAAGTCCCCATTTACAAGGATTTCGAAGTTTCGGACGATTTGCTCCGTCACCGCAACGTGGTCTTTGTTGGCCGGCCCGAGGCCAATTCGGCGCTCGCTCTCTGGTCCACTCAGCTCGGTCTCGATTATGTGGGAGCGACGTTCCGGATCAACGGAGAAGTGCACGCATCGGAACGCCAGGCCCTTCTTTTGGCGGCGGAGAACCCGCTGGATCGCACCTGCATGGTCCTCGTTGTCGCCGGCAACGATGCTCTCAGCACGGTCAAAGCGCAGGACACTGAGCTGACCGCCGATCAGTTCATGGTCTTTCGCGATGACGACAGCCCGCTAAGAGGTTTCCTTGACCGCACCACCACCTCCCTGCAGCGCGCCCGTGCCGGGAATTGAAACGGAGAGCGCTGGAGACCTTGACTGAAGTGGCCTCTATCGCAGAGGCCAACTATGCCGCCTTGCACTATTTAAAATACACCCGTACTATATAAGGTGCAGGTTGGCAGAGCGTCAACAGCCCCGGAAAATACCGCTGATCTTTTTCCGCACGCCTGCGGGTACTGAGCCCGTGCGGGAGTGGCTGAAGGGGCTGCCGGAAGAGGAGCGCCGGGCTATCGGCACCGACCTGTTGCGGGCGCAGTGGCGCTGGCCTGTGGGAATGCCGCTGTGCCGCCCCATGGGCAACGGACTGTGGGAAATCCGGACGGACTTGCCGACCAACCGGACAGCGCGCGTGCTCCTCTGTCTCTACCGGGAGCACCTCGTCGCACTCCATGGGTTTATCAAGAAAACGCGAGCCACGCCCGATGAGGATTTAGCCCTGGCGCGGAAACGCAGGAAGGAGTTGGAACAATGAGCAGGAAACACATGGGGTCGAGCATTGATGACCTCCTGAAGGAGGAGGGGATCTTCGAGGAGGCGCAAGCGCAAGCCGTCAAGGAGGTCGTCGCCTGGCAGCTCGCCGAGGCCATGAAGAAACAGAAGATCTCGAAGAACAAGATGGCCACACTGCTCAAAACCAGCCGCACCCAGGTGGACCGGCTCCTCAATGGGAAAGACGACATCACCCTTTCGAGTCTGCAGCGCGCCGCGGCCATCGTGGGCCGCCGTGTCATGATCGAGCTGGTGTAGGAGCCGGGGTGCCCATTCAAGCCGTGCCTGGGCTTCAGCAGTCCCAATGTGGAAAAGTTGTCAAGCCCCAACCCCCAAAACCAAAGTAATAATCGCTGACTTATCACCACTTACACGCCAACAACCGCAAAGAAAGTTGGCCGACTTACCTCCCTCAACCTGATATTCTGAAAATAGGGGATAAAGAAGAAAAAGCCTCGCTGCGGCGGGGCTTTTCTGCTCTGGAAAGGAGAAGCCCGTTACCACATGCCGATGATCGCCGCCTCAGAACAAGCTGACCGCTGGATCGCTGGCCGTCTCCTTCCTGGCCGCCTTATCCCTGGCTGCTCGCTCAGAGAGCTCTCTCGCAGAATCAAACACTTACGCTGGGTTAGCGAGAAAGGTAAGGGGGATATCAAACTCGATAACAAAATAAGCTACTTGTCATCAATCGTTTGCCGGAGCCCAGGGGTGGAGGGGGATGGGGGGTGTGTCCGTCACACCGTTACCCGAACCAGCTGCTCGGCTTCAACTCTTGGTCCCAGAATCGATACTTTCGGCACCTGGCCGCGCGCCATCGCCACCTCGTCGCACTTATACAGTCGAGGACAGTTCTGGCAGTCCTTGAAGATTTTGTCCGGCAGCGCCGTCCGATCCTCGACCTCCCGAAACCCATACCGGAAAAAGAAATCCGGAATGCGCGTAAAGAGACAAACGCAGCCGACCCCATGGTCCTCGGCCTCGGCCAGCAGGGAATGGAGCAACTCGCCGCCAACGCCGTGGCTCTTGGCCTCCGGCCGAACCACGATCGACCGCACTTCCGCCAGATGCGGTCCATATAGATGCAGCGCGCCGCATCCCATAAAGATTCCGCCCTCGGATTCGGCGACGGTGAAGTCGCGCACGTTCTCGCAAATCTCGGCGAAAGCCCGCCGCAGCAGCGTGCCGTCGCCCGAAAGACTGTTTACCAGTTCGTAAATATTCGTGGCGTCCTGGAGACGCGCCTTACGCACGCGCATGGTTCGCCTCCAGCTTGTTCGCCTCCAGTTTGTTCGCCTCCAGCTCTTCGCCGGTTTCGTAACGCTGCGCCAGCGCCTTCACACGCCGCTCAGCGTCAGCCAGTGCTTCACGCACCCGATGCCGTGCCGTTCCGCCAGCCACGTCGTGGCAGTCGAGCGTGGCCTCGAGGGTGATGGCCGTAAAGAAATCGGTGTCGAATTCCGGCCCGAACTGCCGCAGCTCTTCGAGCTTCAGATCGCCCAGCTCGCAGTCCTTGTCGAGGCAGTACCGCACCGCATTGCCGATCTTCTCGTGCGCCTTCCGAAACGGAACGCCTTTGTGCACGAGATACGTCGCAGCCGCCATGGCATTCAGGAAGCCGGTTTCGCAGGCAGCGCGCATGCGGTCTGTGCGGAAACGGAGGGCGCGAGTGAACGGTGCCAGGACCAGGAGCATCTTTTGCGCCTGAGCCGATGCTTCGAAGACGGGCTCCTGGGTCTCCTGCATGTCCTTGTTGTAAGCAAGCGGCAGGCCTTTGAGCAGTAGCGTGACGGATTCCGCCGCGCCGTGGATGCGTCCGACCTTGGCGCGGACCAGTTCGGTCAGGTCGGGATTCTTCTTCTGCGGCATGGCGCTGGAGCCGGTGGAGAATTCCTCCGGCAGATCGACAAAGCCGAACTCGGCCGTCGCGAACAGGGTGATCTCCTCGGCGAAGCGGCTGGCGTGCAGGGTGAGCTGCGTGAGGGCCTGGAGGTATTCGAGGACGAAGTCGCGGTCGGAGGTCGCGTCCATGCTGTTGGCGGTGGGTGCTGTGAACCCCAGTTCGCGGGCGGCGATGCTGCGGTCGAGGGCAAGCGTGGCGCCGGCAACCGCACCCGAGCCGAGGGGGCAGAAGTTGAGACGCGCGAGGCAGTCTTCAAGACGCGAAGCGTCGCGTAGGAGCATTTCAACGTATGCGAGCAGCCAGTGGGCGACCAGCACGGGCTCGGCCCGCTGCAGATGGGTGTAGGACGGCATGACGGCATCGCCGGAAGACTGAGCTTGCTCCACCAGCGCCTGCGCCCAGGTGGCCAGATGGCGCAGCATGAGGCGGGTGCGGTAGCAGACGTAAAGCCGCAGGTCGGTCGCGATCTGTTCGTTGCGGCTGCGGCCGGTGTGGAGCTTGAGGCCGAGGTCGCCGATGGCCTTGACGAGGCGCAATTCAACAAAGTGGTGAATGTCTTCCGCATGCGCACCGTCGTTACGAATTTTTTCCGGATGGCCAACGTAATCTTCGTGGAGCCGATCCAGGCCAGTAACGATCTGCGCGCTTTCTTCTGCACTCAGGACGCCGGCGGCCTGGAGAGCGATAGCGTGCGCACGGCTGGCGCGTAACTCTTGCGGCAGCAGCCCCCAATCGAAGGGAAGGGAACGCTGCCAGGTTTCGAAGCGCTCGTCCGGCGCGGCGCTGAAGCGGCCTGCCCACATTTTGGCGGCCTGCCTGGCGGGTCGATCCGTCATGATGTTACTCGCCCTTCCCGTTGTTGAGCAGCGGCATCTCCGCGCCCTGGTTCAGAGTGATGAGGCCGCTCTGGGCGTAGGTCATCAGCTTGGCCCGCGTATCGGTGATGTCGAGGTTGCGCATGGTGAGCTGGCCGATGCGGTCGCGCGGGGAGAAGGCGGACTCGGTCTTTTCCATGCTGAGGCGCTCGGGCTGGAAAGTGAGATTGGGCGACTCGGTATTCAGGATCGAGTAGTCATTGCCGCGGCGCAGCTCGAGCGTCACCTCGCCGGTAATGGGGCTCGCGACCCAGCGCTGCGCGGATTCGCGGAGCATGATGGCCTGGGAATCGAACCAGCGTCCCTGGTAGAGGAGGCGGCCCAGCTTGCGGCCGTTTTCGCGGTACTGCTCGATTGTGTCCTCGTTGTGGATGCCGGTGATGAGGCGCTCGTAGGCGATAAACAGCAGGGCCATGCCCGGCGCCTCGTAGATGCCGCGGCTCTTGGCCTCAATGATGCGATTCTCGATCTGGTCGCTCATGCCCAGGCCGTGGCGGCCACCGATGCGGTTGGCTTCCAGCAGCAGCTCGACGGGGTCGGAAAAGTCCTTTGAGTTAAGCGCGACGGGAAAGCCTTCTTCGAAGCGGACGGTCACCTCTTCGCGCCGCACATCGACATCGTCGCGCCAAAAGGCGGCGCCCATGATGGGATCGACGATCCGGATGCTGCTGGAGAGCTGCTCCAGGTCCTTGGCTTCGTGGGTAGCGCCAAGAAGATTGGAGTCGGTGGAGTAGGCCTTCTCGGCGGACATCCTGTAAGCGAAGCCGGACCGCTGCATGAAGGCCGACATCTCGGCACGGCCGCCGAGCTCATCGATGAAAGCCGGGTCGAGCCAGGGCTTGTAAACCTGCAGGCGGGGATTGACGAGCAGGCCGTAGCGATAGAAGCGCTCGATGTCGTTGCCCTTGAAGGTGGATCCGTCGCCCCAGATGTTGACGCCATCTTCCTTCATAGCGGTCACCAGGATGGTGCCGGTGACGGCGCGTCCGAGGGGCGTGGTGTTGAAGTAGGTCACTCCCGCCGTCGAGATGTGGAAGGCGCCCGCCTGGAGGGCGGCGATGCCTTCGCGAACCAGAGGGCCGCGGCAGTCGATGAGACGAGCATTCTCCGCGCCGTATTCGAGTGCTTTGCGGGGGATGGCGTCGTAGTCGGTTTCGTCCGGCTGGCCGAGGTTGGCGGTGTAGGCCCAGGGCAGCGCGCCCTTTTGCTTCATCCAGTGCAGCGCGGCGCTGGTATCGAGGCCTCCGGAAAAAGCGATGCCGACTTTTTGGCCGACCGGCAAACTTTCAAGAATGACAGACATTTCGTGCAAAACCTCGGCAGTCGCGCAATGTAACTGCGACTGCTACCTTAATAAGGGTTTCCCGCTGTGATGCTCGCAGAATGTAACCAGAACTGCTACGCATTAGTTCTGCCTTTGCCGCAGCCCAGCAGCATCAGCAGCAGAGCCTTCTGGGCATGCATGCGGTTTTCTGCCTGATCGAAGACAACCGATTGCGGTCCGTCGAGAACGGCGTCCGTGACTTCGGCGTTGCGATGCGCCGGCAGGCAGTGCATAAAGACGGCCGAGGGCGCCGCATGCGCCATCAGCGTTTCATTCACCTGGTACGGTTTGAAAATAGGCGCGCGCTTGGTCGCCTCATGCTCGAAACCCATGCTGGTGCAGATGTCCGTGTAGATCGCGTCGGCGCCGGTCACCGCTCCCACGGGATCGTTCATGACCGTGATGTTCGAGCCCGTGACGTTGGCGATGGCCCGCGCCTGAGCGACAATGTCGGCCTTGGGCGCATAGTTCTTCGGCGCGCCCACCGTGCAGTGCGCACCCAGCAGCGCCGCGGTCAGCATCAGCGAGTGGCAGACGTTGTTGCCGTCGCCGACATAGGTGAAGTTGAAGCCGCGCAGGTTGCCGAATCGCTCTTCGAGCGTCATGAAGTCGGCAATCGCCTGGCACGGATGCTCGAGATCGCTGAGCGCGTTGATGACCGGGACGCTCGCGTACTGCGCCATCTCGGTAATGGTCTCGTGCGCGTACGTGCGCAGCACGATGATCTGCACCCAGCGCTCGACGTTGCGCGCGATATCGGCGAGGGATTCGCGCTCGCCAAGGGGCGACTGCGTCTGGTCGACGAAGAGGGCCGAGCCGCCGAGCGTATTCATCGCCGTCTGAAACGTGAGGCGCGTGCGCAGCGACGCTTTCTCGAAGAACATCACCATTTGTTTCGCGTCGAGGGCCCAGCGGTATGCGGCAAGGTTGGTCTTGACGTCGTGGGCGAGCGAGAGAATCCCGGCCAATTCCGTGGTGGTCAGGTCGGCGACGGAGCAGAGATCGCGTCCGGCCAGCGAAACGTCCGGGGTGGTCTCCGGGGATTCCAGTTCCTGCAATGCAGCGGGCTTAGTTGCCAATTTTCTTTCCTCCGCGGACTGGGGTAGCGGCGGCATGCGCCACTTGTTCGGTCAGAATTTCGTCGAGGGCGGCGATCGCCTGATCGACATGCTCTCTGCGCAGGATGTAAGGCGGCAGAAAGCGCAGTACGGTTTCACCGGTGCGGTTAATCAGGATGTGGCGCTTCATCATCTCGCCCAGAACGGTTTTGGCCAGATCGGCGGAGTCGAGCTCAATGGCCAGCATCAGGCCGAGTCCGCGAACATCGACAATGGCGGAGTGTTTTTTCGCGAGTTGTTCGAGCTTTTCTCGACAATATGTGCCGACCTCTGTTACGTGTTGCATCAGATGCTCGCGTTCGATAGTGTTGACCACTGCAAGCGCAACGGCGCACGCCAGGGGTCCTCCGCCAAAGGTGGTTCCGTGCATGCCGGCGTGGATCGCCTGCGCAGCTTCTTCAGTGCAGAGCAGCGCGCCCAGCGGAATGCCGCCGGCCAGAGGCTTGGCCAGGGTGGTCACATCGGGTTGCACACCGTAGTGCTGATACGCGCACCATTTACCGGTGCGGCCCATGCCGGACTGAATCTCATCCGCGATGAGAAGCGCGCCGGTGGAGCGGGTAAGCTCGCGGGCAGCCTGGAGAAATTCACGAGAGACGGGGCGGATGCCGCCCTCTCCCTGAATGGCTTCGAGCAGAACAGCGCAAACCTCGTTGGAGAACTTCGCATTCAGATCCTCGACGTCGTTGAAGCGAACAAACTCAACGCCCGGCATGACCGGGTCGAACGGCTCGCGATACTTGTCCTTCCATGTGGCGGCGACCGAGCCCATGGTGCGGCCGTGGAAACTGTTTTCAAGGGCGAGAAACTTTGTGCCCAGAGGCATGCCCTGTTCGCGCTTCAGCTTTGCCCAGGCGCGAGCCAGTTTGAGCGCAGCTTCGTTGGCTTCGGTTCCGCTGTTGCAGAAGAAGGCGCGGTCCATCCCGGTAGCTTCCGTCAGGCGCAGCGCCAAAGCGGCCTGTCCTTCGTGGTAATAGAGATTCGAGAGGTGAATCAGCTTGCGGCTCTGCTCCGCAATAGCTTTTTCGATGGCCGGATGGGCGTAGCCCAGCGCGTTCACGCCGATCCCGCTCAGCAGATCGAGATAGCGAACGCCGTTCTCGTCGATCAGGTGCACGCCTTCGCCACGCTCAAAGAGCAGGGGATTGCGCTCGTAGGTTCCCAGCAGCAGCTTCGCCTCAGTTGCTTGCAGTTCTTCGAGTCTCACCGTGGTCTTCTCAGTTGGGTGCTGTGAGGCAAGGGTTGCGCTGCTCATGCCACCATCACCTCCGTGCCGTGGCTGATGCGGCTGCTGCACAGGTCGGGCAACAGTGCAGCGGCCGCCGCGGGAAGGATCCGCACCCGCTTGACACCGTTGAGCAGAGCTTCGCGACAGGCGCCAAGCTTGGGCAGCATGCCACCGCTGATGACTTCGTCGCGCGTAAGGTCGGCGATCTGGTCGATGCTGAGCCAGCGCATCACGCTGCCATCGGCAGCCATCACGCCTGGCACGTCGGTCAGGAAGACCAGCGCGTCGGCTTTGCATGCGCCGGCACAGGCGGCAGCCATTTCATCTGCGTTGATGTTGTAGTACTCGCCATCAAACCCGAGCGCGATGCTCGAAATGACGGGCACTGCGCCCATTTGCCAGATGGCCTCGAGCCAGCGTGGATCGGCGGCTGCAATTTCGCCGACGAATCCGAGGTCAGGTGCGGTACGCTTCTTGCGCGCGCGGAAGACAAGCCCGTCGCCGCCCGACAGCCCGACCGCGGGCTGGCCGTGCGAGCCGAGCGCCGCCACCAGAGCCTTGTTGACGCCGCCGCCCAGTACCATTAACGCCGTGTCGCGCGTTTCCGCGTCGGTGATGCGCAGACCGGAGACGAATTCGCTCTGCTTGCCCAGTTGTTTCAGCGTTCGCGTCAGCTGCGGCCCGCCTCCGTGTACGACGGCCACCTGATTGCCGTCCTTTACCAGTTCGGCAATGGCCTTGGCGCACTCGTGCAACAGTTCGGAATTCTCCAGCGTCGCGCCCCCGAGTTTAACCACGTATCTCATATCAGGCCTTCTGCCTCTTTAAAGCCGCACATCAAATTAAAGTTCTGTACCGCCTGTCCGGCAGCCCCCTTGAGCAGGTTGTCGAGGCAGGAGACGATCACGCATCGCCGCCCGTCATCGGCGAGATGAAAGCCGATGTCGCAGTAGTTGGTGTTCGCCGAGTACTGGATCTGCGGGAGCTGGCCGGCAGGGAAGACCCGCACCAGCGGACTCTCCGCAAAGAAGCTGCGATAGAGCGCCTCCACGTCGCTGGGCTGGTGCAGGTCCGTGAGCCACACATATATAGTGGAGAGAATTCCGCGCGGGATCGGGAGCAGATGCGGCGTAAACACGATCTGTTCGGGGGCGAGATCGAGCTGCTCCAGCAACTCGCCGGTGTGCCGATGCGAGAAAAGGCCGTACGCGGAGAGATTGTCCGCAGCGTGCATAAAGTGCGTTTTGGCGGACGGTGCTTTGCCCGCTCCGGAAACGCCTGACTTGGCATCGCAGACAACGCCGCGGTCGAGATCCACCCAGCCGGCCGCGATCAGCGGCTTCAGGGCGAGAATGATCGAAGTAGCGTAGCAACCAGGATTGGCCGCAAGATCGGCCTTGCGAATTTCATCGCGGTGCAGCTCGGGCATTCCGTAAATGGCTTTCGTCTGCACTTGAGCAGCGATGGGAGAGCCCTCGTTGCTGAATTTGTAGACTGCGCGATTGGCTCGCTCAGCGAGACGCCATGCGCCGCTCAGGTCGATCACGCGCAAACCGTGATCGAGCGCCTCAGGGACCCACTCGCGCGACTGCTCGTGCGGCGTGGCAAGAAAGAGGAACTTGACGCCGCGGGATTGCAGCAGCTCCCAGGAAAACGGCTCGATGGCGAGAGCGCCGGGACCAAAGCCCGTGCCATTGTTGTCCATCAGCTGCGGATGCACAGCGGCCAGCGGCTCGGGTATGCCCTCTGCCCGTCCCAGAAACAGCGGCCGCGACCCCGCGAGCGAGGGATGGCGCAGCAGGAGCCGCGCCAGTTCCATGCCGGCGTAGCCGCTGACTCCCATCACCGCTGTCTGAACCATCGTCTCCCTTTCTTCAGCCCTGCAAAACCGCAAATTCCTTTTGACTTCGTCTTTTTCAATCCGATTCTTTTTCCGCGCCGTTTCTTCCCGAGCCCTGAGCCCTGTGCGCCGGCCCCTGTTTCTAACCGATCATGCGCTCCAGCTTGTCGCGCATCGACGACGCGCGCCTGTGATCCGGACAAATGATCAGTACGGTGTCATCCCCGGCCAGAGTTCCCACAATGTCGCTCCATGCCGCGTGATCGATGGCCAGTGCGACGGGCTGCGCCCCTCCGCTGGTCGTGCGCAGCACCAGCTGGTTTTGCGCCTGCCGGACAGCAACGCCGAAGCTTGAGAGGACTTCATCCACCGCGGGCTGCTCATCCTCGTCATCCTCCACGTGGCCGTTGCCATTCGGCGCCGCATAGCCATTCGGGCCCTTGTAAAGCCGCAGTTCGTGGATATCGCGGGAGAGCGTTGCCTGGGTCACGTCAAAGCCACGCCGCGCCAGCCGCCGGCGCAGCTCGTCCTGGCTGGTGATGGACTCTGCTTCCACCAGGTGCCGGATCGCGCTGTGCCGCTCCAACTTGCTCACACGAAAAATCGCGGCCAGCCGCGAACGGCCTGCCGCGCCTCACTCTGTATAAAAATACAGCAATGATGTATAAATATGCAAGCGCATGTTTGTCAAGGCGGCGCGCCTCAACTTCGGCAATAGTCGGGCGCCGGTCACAAACTTTCGAGGAAATATTTCGGATTTCAACTTCGTTACGAATTGGAAGGCCGTTATAGTTGGATATGGGAACGAGAAATTGTGCTGATCCGGCCCTGTCGACCGGCGGCGCCCGGCCCAGCCCCGGCGAGCACGCTCGCTGGCGTGATAGCCTCATCGATTCGCGTTTCGACTTCGAATCGTGCGGCGTCGGATTTGTCGCTACCCTCGACAACCAGCCCTCGCATGACATTCTGACGAAGGCTCTGACCGCCCTTTCGCGTCTGGCCCATCGCGGCGCCGTGGCTGCCGACGGCAAGTCGAGCGACGGCATTGGCATTCATACCGCGATCCCCCGCGAGCTTGTGCTTGCCTCGATGGGTATTTCTCTCGATCCCTCGCAATCGCTCGCCGTGGGAATGGTTTTTCTGTCTTCAGAAACAACAGCGGCTGCGGTCGCGGTGCGTGAGCTGGAGCAGGCGATCATAGCCCAGGGGTTTTCGATCCTGGCATGGCGTGAAGTTCCGACGCGCGCGGAAATCCTCGGGGAAATTGCGCATTCGACGCTGCCCGTGATCCGCCAGGTACTGCTGACCGACTCAACACCGGGAACGTCGCCGTATCAGGTGCGTGATCGCCGCCTGTATCTCGCGCGCAAACGATTTGAACGCAGCGGCGCGGAGGGCTATGTCTGCTCGTTGTCGTCCTCCTCCATCATTTACAAGGCGATGTGCGACGCGCGGCTTCTGCCGGAGTTTTATCCGGATTTGGCCAACCCACGCTACGTCACTCCCTTCGCTCTCTTCCACCAGCGCTACGCCACCAATGTGGCGCCGTCCTGGGACCGCGCGCAGCCGTTTCGTATTCTGGGCCATAACGGCGAGATCAACACCATCTGGGGCAATCGAGCGCGCATGACCGCCCGCGCCGTCACGTTGCCCGACGAACTCCGCCCCATCTTCACACCCAGCGGCTCGGATTCGACCAGCCTCGACGAGGTGATCGAACTGCTTGCGCGCAATGGCCGCACGGTTGCTGAGGCGGTGCGCATGGTCATGCCCCCCGGCGACACCGGCCGGCATTCGGCGTTCCTCGCCTATCACGGTGACTGCATCGAGCCATGGGATGGCCCCGCGGCCGTCTCCTTTACCGACGGTCACCTGATCGGCGCAGCTCTGGACCGTAATGGACTGCGTCCCTGCAGATTCTTCGTCACGGAGGATCACCTTGTCGTCGCCGGATCCGAAGCCGGACTGGTCGATCTGGACCCCGAGACGATTGTGCACAGCGGACGCCTCGGTCCTGGCCAGATGCTGCTGGCCGACCTGGAGAACCACGTCTTCTATGAGGACGACGAGTTGCAGGCCCTGTTCGACCAGTCGGCCCCCGAGTACGAGGCACTGCTCGAAAACGCGACCCTCGATTCGGCTCTGCCGGTTCCGGCGCTCGATCCCGCCGAACTGAACCGGCTGCAGCTTGGCTTTGGTTACACCAAAGAAGATGTCAACATGATCCTCAAACCCATGGCCATGGACGGAAAGGACGCCGTCTGGTCGATGGGGGACGACACGCCGATCGCGCCATTGGCGCGCACGCCCCGGCCGGTATACGCGTTTTTCCGCCAGCGCTTTGCTCAGGTCACCAATCCGCCCATTGACTCGCTGCGTGAGGCCTGCGTCATTCAGCTGCATACGCGCCTTGGACCGTGGCCGCATGTGCTGGGAGAAAAGGAACGGCTCCCCGGTCTGTCGCTCAGTTCACCGTTTCTCTCGCTTTCCCAGATGGATTCTCTGCATCGGCGCAAGCATGATCTGGCGGGGAACCTGCCCCTGGCGGTGCTGGATTGCATCTTTAATCCCGCCTGCAATCTGCTGACGGCGCTGGATGACCTGGGCAGCAGAGCCATCGAGCTGGTGCGTGGCGGAGCGGCGGTTCTGTTGCTCACCGACCGCAGCTGCGGCGAGCAGGCGATTCCCATTCCGATGGCGCTGGCCACCGGCGCCGTGCATCATGCACTGATTCGTGCCGGCGAGCGCGTCAAGGTTGGGCTGGCGGTCGAAGCCGGCGATTGCCGCGACCTGCATCATGCCGCGGTGCTCATGGGCATGGGCGCTGGAGCCGTCTGCCCGTGGCTGGCGCTCGAGACGGCGCGCAACCTGAACCCCGAGCACGGCGAAGCCAACCTGCTGCATGCGTTCGACCTCGGCCTCGCAAAAATCATGTCGAAGATGGGCATTTCCGTGGTCGACAGCTACCGCGGCGCGCACCTCTTCGACTGCCTCGGCCTCAGCCGCGACGTCGTTGAGCGCTGTTTTGAGGGGACGCCCTGCCCGTTGGGTGGAATTGGATTTCCCGAACTGGAAGCCAGCCTGCGCGAGACGTGGCTGGGCGCTCAGAATGCCAGCGACGCCGGGCTGGACAGCTCCGAACCCGGCGACAATGGCGGGCCGTTGGTCACTGTCGCCGCGACCAAAGACCTTCCCGATTACGGATGGATTCGCTTCCGCAAGGCCGACAAGTCGGAGCCGCATGGATGGCAGCCGCAGACGGTGCGGCTGCTGCAGACCATCACAGGAGCGACTAAAGCCGCGGCGACGGCTCCGGATGCCGCGGTAGCGTGGCAGGCATTCAGGACACAGGCGACGGAGAAGGAACCTGCGGTGCTGCGTGACCTGCTGGGGATCCGTGCCGCCGCTGAGCCGCTTCCTGTCGGCGATGTGGAACCTGCGCAAAATCTCTATCGCCGCTTCATTGCCAGCGCCATGTCGCTGGGTTCCCTGAGTCCTGAGGCGCACCAAACCATCACTGCGGCGATGAACATGCTCGGCGGACGCTCCAACACTGGCGAGGGCGGGGAAGACCCGGCGGTCTACGAGCCCGGAGCCCAGCTCCAAATCAATGGCTCGTCGTTTGCCTCGGAATTG
>JASHPM010000203.1 GCA_030038115.1 Acidobacteriaceae bacterium
CTCGACAAGCTGGGCATCGCCAAGAACGCGCGCGAAGAGAAGCTGCGCGCTCGCGAGGCAAAACTGAAGCAGGATGCCGAGAATGCGCGCATGGCGAAGCTCTACCGGGAGCATGTGCTCGGCGAGAAGCCGGTCGAAGGTATCATCCCGATCGATGCCATCGCGCCGGCTCCGAAAGCTGCTCCGCGGACTGAAGAGCCCGTGATGGGAGACTAAGCCGTCGAGGCGCCTTGCGGCGCAACCGATTCAAGCCAACCAATCTGCCTTGATCGAACCAAAGGCCATCTGGAAACGGATGGCCTTTGTTGTTGGGGGCTTAGCCGCTCAGGCGGACGCGCCTGCGGCGCACGGGCTGCGTCTCCGCTTCCAACAGGACCGGCAGCATGAGTTTCGCCCGACAGTGCATCGCCGGGATCGTGCTGTGGCGGGCGTCTTCGAGCATTTGCATCGCCTCGTCACGCAGGTCCGGCTCTTTGGTGGCCAGAATGGCGAAGGCTTCCAGAGCCATGGCGCGGACCGCGATGCGGTCTTCGGTGAGCCGGGCACGCACCAGCGGCAGCAGGCGCAGATGCTGCGAACGCGTGAGCGCATTGTGCGCGGCGGCAACGATGACGTAGCCGCGAGCTTGCCATTCATCCATTGGCAACTCGGCGGCAACTTCCGCCAGAACGTCGCCATAAGCAGATAAAATGCCGGGTTCGCGGCGGCTGACGAGCCGGGCGAGTTCGGCGGCGCAGCGATGATCGAAGGGATCGCCGGAGCAAAGCTCGCGAATCAGCTCGCGGATCGCGGTTTTGCGCGGCTTCGTGAAGAAGTCCTTTGCGGCTGCCGCGGCATCGGTCGATTTCCAGCTTCGTCTTTCGACGATGGCCTTCTTCATCGCGGACAGTATAGACCTCTTCGTTCGTTACAATGATCGCAATTGCCATGCACAGCTCTGCACGCGCTTTTGTCCCGTCTTTTCTCCTTTCCGCGGCGCTGATTGCGCCGGCTTTTGCCCAGTTTTCCAATCCCGAATCGCAAACCACGGTGGTGCACAATGCCGCGGCGCTGCGTCCACCGGCTGGAGCGCGCGTGGCCATCGTGGAGTTCGAGGACCTCGAATGTCCCGATTGCGCGCGCGCGAACCCGGTGATCAAAGAGGCGATCGAGAAGTACCACATTCCATGGGTGCGGCACGATTTTCCGCTGCCGTTTCACACCTGGAGCTTCGAAGCCGCAGTGGATGCGCGGTGGTTCGACACCAAATCAAAGAAACTGGGCGATGAGTTCCGCGATGCGGTGTTCGCCGCTCAGCCGACGATCCATTCCCAGGACGATCTGCGCGCGTTCGCGCAGAAATTCGCGCAGGATCACCAGATGGCGTTCCCGTTCGTCGTCGATGCGCAGGGCCGGCTGGCGCAACTGGTCAAGGCCGATTACGATCTCGGGCAAAGCGTCGGCATCCAGCACACACCGACGATCTGGGTGGTAACGAACCGGACAAGCGGGTCGCCGTTTGTTGAGGTTGTGGATCGCAGCCGACTATTCACGCTGATCGAAGAGGCGCAGGCGGAGACGACTCCGAAAAAACATTGAGCCGAAATCAGGGTGCACCCCATGGAGGGTCAACTTTTTTCCTAATTACTTTGCTTTCCGGTAAGTGCCGATTTTTTTTGAAGGCTTCAAACGGCAAGTACCGGGAAACAGGGTAATTCTGAGAGGCTCCAAAAGCAGCCAGACTGACTCCTGCGGGCCCGAATGACGCAAAGACGGTAGTTATTCGAGGCCGTCAAATTGGGGCGGCGAGTTAGCCAGTGAGTGAGTCAGCCAGTTAGCTGGACTCAGCTCTGGTGGCAGCGGCGGTTTTCTCAAAGAGCGAAAGAAGCAATCATGCTCGGGCCTGAGCCCGAGGGCTATTGAGAGAGGCCCCGGTTCGTGCCAAGGGCGCCCAGAAAGGAAAAAGCTCTGTTTGCGCCGGGTTGGCCGACGGCTGAACAGAGCTTTCCTTCTTGTCAGGTTAGCGTGCAGCGGGATCAGGATCAAGAAGAATCGGGAGATCGGACGGTACGAAGGTCATGGGGGCATCTTTCACAGTCGATAGCGGTCTCGTGCCAAGGGCGGGCGCGCCGGGGACCCCGGTTCGCGCCGTCTCTTTTTCGCACGGCTCAGCAGCTTGCGGAAAAAGTCTCTGAAGGAGGAAAAACATCCCGCAGCGGCTAAAGCCGGATTCATTTTGCGGATGTCATGGCAGAGCTGAAGCTGTGTCCCTTCAAAACAGCTCAGTTTTTTCGCAAGCTGTAAGAGTGGCGCCCTGACGCGAGACCTGCGCGACTGCCGCGAAGATGGGAGGTCGCAGGGAGGGGTCCTTCGGCGGCGACGGTGCGTCCATAATGGGGTGTATGCCAATGATTCGCCTTCGCTTTCTCTGCATTGCTTCGGGGTGCGCGTCGCTTCTGGCTCTGAGCCAGGCGGGTGCGGCTCCCGCGCCGCAACCGGCAGCCGCTCCGGCGCAGCAGGCACAGGAGCCATCGCAGGTCCCGATTTACAGGACGAATGCGAACCTGGTGCTGGTGGATGTGGTGGTGCGGGACAAGGGACAGCCCGTACATGGGTTGAAGGCAACGGATTTTCAGGTTTTGGAAGATGGGAAACCGCAGAAGGTATCGGTCTTTGAGGAGCACAAAGCCACTGACGCGATGCAGGCGGGGAAAACTCCGCAGCTTCCGCCCCATGTTTACAGCGATTACCCGCAATACGCGCTGACGAGCGCGGCCAACGTGCTGCTGCTGGATGCGCTGAACACACCGCTGAGCGATCAGGTGTACGTGCGGCGGCAGATGCTGAAATACCTGAGGACGATTCCGGCGGGGACGCGGGTGGCGGTGTTCACGCTGGCTTCGCAGCTGCGGATCATCTCGGGGTTTACGACGAATACGGCGGAGATTGCGAAGGCGCTGGGGCTGGGACGCGGGAATGCGGAACTGAGCCCGGTGATGAGCCCGCAATTCGACGATGCACTGGACCTGGCGACGGCGCTGGCGAACGACGCCGGGGCGTCAGGGGCGTCGGTGGCGGCGATGCAGCAATTCGCTTCGGACACGAAGAGTTTTGAAGTGGGACTGCGCACGCAGATGACAGTGGATGCTCTGGACCAGATTGCGAGGTACCTGAGCACGATTCCGGGGCGGAAGAACCTGATTTGGTTTTCGGGGTCGTTCCCGCTGCGGTTTTTGCAGGGGGGCGCCAGCCCGAGCATGG
>JASHPM010000204.1 GCA_030038115.1 Acidobacteriaceae bacterium
ATGCGCACGCCAATGACGTAGCCATGGAGAGGGTGCGCCAGGACAAGCTGCGCGAAGTGCGCGCCGGCCACGATGGCACGTGGGTGGCGCATCCGGGTCTGGTGGCCGTGGCCCGCGACGTTTTCGACCAGCACATGCCGGGCAGAAACCAGATCCGCATGCCGCTGGAAGCCGAGTCTGGCGTGACCCAGGGGCGCCTGCTGGAAATTCCGCGCGGACAAGTGACCGGCGCGGGGCTGCGCCGCAACATCGATGTGGCCGTGCAATATATGGAATCGTGGCTGCGTGGCAACGGCTGCGTCCCCATTTACAACCTGATGGAAGATGCGGCAACCGCCGAAATCTCGCGTGCGCAGCTATGGCAGTGGATTCGCCACGGCGCGCGTCTGGAGGATGGAACCACCGTCAGCTTCGATTTGTGCGAATCGGTTCTGCATGAATTCCTGGCGGAGAGGCACATCGCGATGGGATCCAGAGCGTGGGGCGCATCGAAATTCATGCAGGCCGCGGAGATCTTCAAAGAGCTGTCCGCGGGCGAGTTCCAGGATTTTCTGACGACCGCAGCCTACGCGGAACTCGACTAAGACCGGAGGGGATCGTTAGCAGCTGGTCGAGGCGCGGTCCTTTCCCTCGTGAAGTTCCACGGGCGACGGGCAAGTCCCAGCCCAGGGTCGATCAGTGGGCCGAGCCTGCGGCGGAGATCAGGTCCTTGTAGACGACACCGCCTTTCATCACGAACGTAATATTGCGCAGGGTGGCCGGGTCCGTGAGCGGGTCGCCGTCCACCGCGACAATATCCGCCTGCAGACCAGGAGCGATGCTTCCGATTTCGTTGTCCATGCGAAGCGATTGGGCGTTGAGCGAAGTCGCGGCAAGGAGAGCGTCCATGGGAGACTGGCCGAGTTTGATGCGGGCGATGATCTCTTCCACCTGACGGCCATGCCCGCCCGCCACGGCATCGGTGCCCATCACCACTTTGAGCCCGGGGGTGTGGATCGCGTCCTGAAACAGCTTGTCATTCACGGATAAAGCCTGGCGCATATATTCAAAGCCCTGGGCATTCAGATTTCCAGCACCGTTGAACTGCGGGATGTGGGAGAGATAGTTCTGAATCACGAGCCCAACCTGCGGGTCAAAATACGTGCCTTTCTCCGCCAGCAGTTTCAGGTCATCCTGGGTCGCGTAGGTGCCGTGCTCGACTTCGGTGCAGCCGGCCAGGGCAGCATTCCGCACCGACCCTCGATAGACGTGGACCAGGGTTCGCATGCCCAGCCGGTTGGCCTCACCGCAAATGGCCCGCAGCTGATCCAGGGTCAGGGTTTCGCCGGCGCCATCACGGATGCTCTGGGAGGCGAAGATCTTGACCAGGTCCGCGTGCTCGAATTGCAGGAGGACGGTTTTGGCGCGCAGGACATCATCCGATCCAACCCGCGGCGAGCCGACAATCGGTTCCCGGGCGGTGAGAATACGCGGACCGGGAATCCAGCCGCGTTCCACAAAGTCGCGCAGGGTCTCGTCCTCCGGCGCACCCACGCTCTGCACCGTGGTAAACCCGCCCATCAGCATTTCCCAGAGCGAGCGTTCATACAGCAGATCGCGCTGTTCAGGGGTTTCCGTTGTGTCGTTGTACCGGCCGGTAACGCCGAAGTTGAAGGTGATGTGAACGTGAACGTCGATGAGCCCGGGCAGTACGGTCGCGTGGCTCAGGTCATAGACAACCGCATCCGGCGGCGCACTGAGCGATGGGCCAACGCTGACGATCCTGCCCTTGTCCAGGAGAATCCGCGTGTTGTGAAGGACGTTGCCCTTGCCATCGATCACGGTTCCCGCTGCGATGAGTTCCGGCCGCACCTGTCCGCGAACGCGCCCGTCGAGCGGCGCAGTATAAGGAGTCTGCTCGGGCGCCTGGCCGGCGAGCGAATCCTCCTGGGCCCATGCCCCCGCCGACAGCAGGCAGGACAGGGCGGCAAGTATCGGGAGACACGTTGCCGCGAGGGTGCGCAGTGCATGACCTGTTCTTTTCATTGGATCGGCCTCCTGGGATGTGAAGTCTTCCGATGCGATCGCGGCCACAAATGGGCGGTCCCATCCTGGAATCGGGAGGGGAAAACTCGCCGCTTCCAACCCCTGGATATACATCTCTGAAAGATCAGCGTAGTCGATTTCTCCGTTGAACTCGCCCTTTCGCTCAGGTGGAGCAGTTTCAGCCTGCGCAGATGAGCCGGATCGGCGATTACGTCCGCCCCTGCGATTCTTCAGGCTCTCGCAGGATGGCGCTCCGGGCTGCTTTTTGGGGGAGGATGTGGTAGGCACGAGGAGACTCGAACTCCTGACCTCTACCGTGTCAATCTGCCCCTAACCGTAAGTTATTGATTCTGGAAGCATCGGCGGCACCGAAAAGCATCCAAAATCACCCCCAAATCGGTTTCGCTACCGTGGCGCGTACCGTGAAAATTGACGGTCCACCCTAGGCTAGTCCGCACTAAAATCGTTAGCGAATGGAAACACCTCTCGATCCCGATGCAATCCGACTGGTTGAAAAGGCTCTCGCCGAGCTGAAAAGGCGAGGGGTAACAAAAGATTACTGCCCGCGTTGCGATACCTTCGATTGGACGGTTGAGCCAGTCGCCGTCGAATTGATCCCTCTGAAGGGATCATCCTCGCTCCCACATTCGTATTTTCCTGCTCACGCTTCGTTGCTGCAGATCACTTGCAAGAACTGCGGCTACACGATGTTTCACAATCTGAAAATAATTGGCCTCTGATTCCACGGAAATGCCGGAAGACACCGATTCGGGAGGACGCGACGACGCAGAAGCCAAGGGCTTTTCTATGCAGGCGTCGCTCTTAATCCCCCAGCCCGACCGGCGTCGGGTTCTGCTCAACGCGATGGAATTCGCCGTCCTGAAAGATGGCGACATGAGCAATACCAAAGGTAGGCGTGATCTTTGCATAGGTATTGGGATGACGAGTCTGTTCGCGGTGATCGCACTTTGGCAAGCAGTTGATTGGGAAAAGCAGCCCATTGCGGGAAAAGACATCTTCACCACTTTTGTCGCGGCAGTGGTTCTTGCGGCGTCGTGCGTCGTTGCTTTCATCGAGCAATGCAAAATCTGGCGGATAAAAAAACACAGCTCTGCCCATTCCCTGCTCATGCAACGGCTGGAGCGTGAGTTCTCCCAGCTCGATACCAAACGCGACTAAACCTCTTCCTGATTCAACGCTGGGCACTCGCACTCGACTGGCCCCGCGACGCGGCCCAAATGTGGAGGGGCACCCAGTTGCCCCGAGTGCCCCTTAGTCACCCGGAGAGAGGCGGCCACAAACAGGGTCGCACGCAGTTGCCTGCGCCGTCGTTCCCACAAAATGGTCGCTAAGGTCTAACGGCGGAATAGTCTGTTGAGAGGACTGTCACGATGAAAAAGAGGAAAACGAAGCCGAACCCCCACTGCCCAGTTCCAGGATGTCAGACGAAACAACCGCACGAAAGCGACTTTCTCGTCAAGGCGCTCGTGGATCGATTCTCCGCGCCGGACAAATGTCTGCAGTGGGTATTGGC
>JASHPM010000205.1 GCA_030038115.1 Acidobacteriaceae bacterium
TTGTTGGGTTCGACGCGGAAGCTTTTGCCAAGCAGGCCCTCTCGTCCAGACACAATCTCGCAGCGGTCATCGATCACACGCTGCTCAAACCCGAAGCCACCCAGGAGCAGATCATTCGCCTCTGCCGCGAGGCCGCCGAGCATCGCTTCGCCTGCGCCATGGTCAACCCCACCTGGACCGCCCTGGCCTTCGCGGAACTGGCCGGAACCGGCATTCCCGTCGGCGTCGTGGTCGGCTTTCCTCTGGGAGCCTCGCTGGGAACCAGCAAACGCGACGAGGCCGCGGCTCTGGTGAGGATCGGCGCGCACGACGTCGACATGGTCATCAACGTCGGGTTGCTGAAGTCCGGCGAGAACCAGGCAGTGCAGCAGGAGATTGAAGGCGTGGTCAGGGTCGCGCACGACGCGGGAGCCATCGTCAAGGTGATCCTCGAGACCTGCCTGCTCAGCGTCGAAGAAAAGCTGCGCGCCTCCGACCTGGCCATCGCCGCGGGCGCCGATTTCCTCAAGACCAGCACCGGCTTCTCCACCGGCGGAGCCACTCCGGACGATGTGGCCATGATGCGTGGTGTGGCCGGCGGCCGCTGCGGCGTGAAAGCCTCCGGCGGCATTCGCACCCTCGCCGACGCCCGTCGCATGCTCGAAGCCGGCGCCAACCGCATCGGCGCCAGCGCCAGTGTCGGGATCATTGCGGAGCTGTAAGAGAACGCGCGCTACGATCTTTTCGGCGATTAAAAAACGAGGCAATCGAGAGTCCTGCGGCGCTGATCGCGGCAAGAGGAAAAACCACCATCAATACCGCAATGGTGGACGTGGCGTATGAACTTGCCGTTGTGAACGTCACTATGTCGCTCCAGGCAGCTGCCAGACCGCACAACCCAAAAAGAATACAAACGATGGAATAGCTGAACGACAGCCGACGGAATACATGAGGGACCGCGGCGACTCCACACGCAAGGACAGGCATGGCCCCTTTGGTCACGCTCATCTCCGTCGTATGCCGGTTGAAGTAGTAGAGCAATCCCACAACCAACAAACTGCCGGCCCAGAACAGCCACTCCCGTTTTGTCGCCGTCGATAGGTCGTGGAAGCCGGAGCAGAACAAGAGTGTCCAGGGGAGCATGAAGGTTGTCGATATCACGAGTTCCGCGGCCGCACCCATTGGGAGTCGAGTGGTCATTGCCTCCATTGCATAAGTCACTCCAAGAACGAGCAACAACCCGCTTATTGCGGCGACTAGCTGGGACAAACCACGAATAAGGGCAGCGATCACAGTCGCGATATTAAGACACCCGCTCCTGGATGCTGCAACGCCTGAAAGAAGACTCAGAAGGTAATCACTGTTAACCCAGGGATGGCCCGGAAATGGCGCAAATTAGCGGTCGCCACTCGGTAGCCCAGTTCCAGCGCGGTGACCCCGATCAGCAGGTCAGAGAGAGCGATCCGGATGCCTTTGACCGCACTTTCGCCATCGATCTGCCCGGCCCGTAGCGCGACCGGGACGGTTACCGGATGAATGGGTACGGCATGCGCCAGTTCCTGCAGAAACAGTATGCGCATGGCTTTTCTGTCCGGAGTGTCGGCGCGGGCCGCACCGTGCGCCAGTTCGACCAGCGTCACCACGGAAAGAGCCACGTCCTCCCCGGCTGCGCGTTCCGCGATGCCGGTCAGAGCTCTCCGCGCGTTGCTGCCTTTGCGTTCCGCAGCAATCAGTACGCTGGAGTCCAGAATCAGTCCCATGCCGGCGGGTCGAGTGGCTCGCGGTGGGCTGCCACAGCGGCCTCCACATCGCGAGCGAATTCCTCATCGATGACTGCCGGAGATTCCTGCGGCAACAGAGCAATGCATTCTTCGATCGAGCGGCGCGCAGGAGCTGGGGCGTGGACCACCGCCACCGGACGGGCATCCACCTCAATCACAACCTCGACGCCAGCCCGGACGCGGGCCAGCAGGCCAGCAAAGTCTCTGACCGCTTCAGCCTCCGAGATGCGCATAGATCCCATAATCCGATGATACCCCGTGACCGCCCCCGGCCTGCGGTGCCCCCAACACCCTCCCCACAAAACCCCGTATCATGACATGGTTCGGGACAAGGTCCGGCCCATGCGCGGCCGCGCCTCAGCAGGAAAATCGTGAGCGAAGATCCCCAGCAAAATCCCGCCGAGCATCCGCCTGAGAACCCGTCAGAGCACCCACCCGAACACGTCTGGGAAGGGGATTACCGCCCCGCCTCTCCTGAGGCTGCGCAGCGCCCTTTGCAGCTGCAGGTCGATCCTCTGCAGACGGAGTTTCTCGTCCGCCTCGCCGACGCCCTCAACACCACGCTCGACCTCAAAACCCTGCTCGAACGCACCGCCTCCCTGGTCCGCGCCGTCGTCGACTACCGCATCTTCGCCATTCTGCTCGTCAACGACCGCACCCACGACCTGCGCATGCGCTTTCAGATCGGCCACAAGCCCGAAGTCGAGCGCATGCGCATCCGCATGGGGCAGGGCATTGTCGGCGAAGTCGCGCAAACCCGTCACCCCATGGTGGTGAACGACGTCAGCAAAGCGCAAAACTACATCAACGCCAACCCCGACGTGCGCTCTGAACTCGCCGTCCCCCTCATTACCAAAAACCGCATGATCGGCGTCATCGACATTCAGTCCGAGCAGCCGAATTACTTCACCCAGGAGCATCTTCACCTGCTCACCCTCACCGCCTCCCGCATCGCGGGCGCCATCGAAAACGCGCGCCTCTACACCCGCGTGGCCCGCCAGGCGCAGACCCTGCTGGTCCTCAACGAAATCAGCCGCGAGATCACCTCCATCCTCGATCCCGACGAGCTCCTGCAGCGCGTCGCCCAGCTCGTGCGCCGCATCATCGACTACCAAATGTTCTCCGTCTGGCTGGTCAACGAGCGCGACCAGGTGCTCGTCAACCGCCTCTCGCTCCGCCAGGTCACCCGCTCCGATGCGAAGGACAAACCGGAGCCAAAGCGCACCATCTGGGATTCGTCGCCGCCCGAGCCCCCCGCAGCCTCTCCCGCTGCCTCGGGCCTGGCGTCAGGCCTGGTGGAGAACTCGGCCGTCGTCGGCACCACCATCCCCCTCGAGCGCGGCCTCGTCGGCGCGGCTATCCGCGAAAAGCGCGTCATCCACGTGGCCGACGTGCGCAAGGACGAGCGCTACCACATGGTGAATCCCGAAACCCGCTCCGAGATGACCGTGCCGCTCCTCTACAAGGGCACCGCCATCGGCGTCCTCGACATCGAGCACACCCGCCTGCACTACTTCACCGAGGATCACGAGCGCGCCATCACCACCCTGGCCGCGCAGATTGCCATCGCGCTGGAAAACGCGCAGCTCTACCAGCGCGTCGCCCAGCAGGAGCAGCGCCTGGAGCGCGATCTGGCCATGGCCCGCGAAGTGCAGCTGCGCCTGCTGCCCCCTGCGAAGCCGCAGCACAAGCACGCCGAGTTTGCCGCGCGATTCCTGGCCGCCCGCACCATCGGCGGCGACCTCTACGACTTCCTGCAATACGACGCCAATCGCAGCGCCATCGCCCTCGGCGACGTCAGCGGCAAAGCGGCGCCCGCCGCTCTTTACGCGGCGCTGGTCAGCGGCATCATGCGCTCCGTCGCCGGCCAGCACCCCTCGCCTTCAGAGATGCTCAGGATGCTGAACGATGCGCTGCAGGAGCGCAAACTCGACTCGCAGTACGTCACCATGCTCTTCGGCGTCTGGAACGACGAAAACCTCACCATCCAGATCGCCAACGGCGGATCGGTGCAGCCGCTCTTCTGCCGCGGCGAGGAGATTGAGACCATCCGCGCCGAAGGCTTCCCGCTGGGCATGTTCCCCAGCGCCACCTGGGAGGAATTCAGCATCGCCACCCAGCCCGGCGACTCGGTCGTGTTCTTCAGCGACGGCATCGTCGACGCGCTCAACGCCGCTGGCGAGATGTACGGCAACGACCGCCTCATCGCCACCGTGAAGAAGAACCACCACAAATCCGCCTCG
>JASHPM010000206.1 GCA_030038115.1 Acidobacteriaceae bacterium
TGAGGCGCGGGGTCACGCGGCACCGTCGGATGTGCTGGATCCGATTCTGGACCAGGCGATGAGCGACGCGGCGGAGGTGACGGGATCGGGGAGCGCCGCTGCGGGAGCGGGGCTGGCGGCATTTGCGGCGGAATCGAGAGCGTTCGAGGCGTACGACCGGAGGGAGATCACGATCGATGCGCTGACGCAGATGGGGCAGTATCTGAGCACCGTGCCGGGGCGCAAGAATCTGGTGTGGTTTACGGCGTCGTTCCCGTTTGCGCTGCCGTCGGGAGGAGACCAGGTGGGCAACCAGGGCCAGGCGGGGCAGCTGGCGAACGATTTTACGGACCAGCTACAGAAGCTGTGGGAACTGCTGACACTGGCGCGGGTGGCGGTATACCCGGTGGATGCGCGGGGGCTGATCGGCGTGCCGAGTCAACTGGCGGAGACGAACGTGAGCAATCCGAATTTAATGAACAGCCTGCAGGTGGGCGGCTCGCCCAACCTGAATCAGGGGCTGACGACGGCGCGTTCTTCGAACGCCACGACAGCCAAGCTGGAGGGCCAGGATCAACGATTCCTGGCGGATCTGGTGGCGGCGCATCTGGCGATGGATCAGATGGCGAAGGCAACGGGAGGGAAGGCGTATTACAACACCAACGCGATTGCCGAGACGCTGGGGGAAGCGATTGCGAACGGGTCGAACTACTACACGCTGGCGTACACGCCGGAGAATCGGGATTACAACGGGGCGTTTCGCACGGTGAAGGTGGAGATGGTGGAGGGCCACTACGAGCTGGCGTATCGGCCGGGGTATTTTGCGGCGGACCCGAAGGAGATGGCGAAGCTGATCCCGGGGCGGATGAGCCCGCTGATCGCGGCGATGCAGCATGGGGTTCTGCCGGTTTCGCAGGTGCCGTTTACGGTGAAGGTGATTCCGGCAGCGGAGGATGCGGCAGCGGCGCAGGATACGCCGGGCGGAGCGAATGCGGGCGGGATGCTGTCGAGCAGTTTGAAGGGGCCGGTGACGCGGTACATCGCGGAGTTCAGCATCGACCCGGGCGGGGTGGATTACCGGCCGCTGGGGAACGGGAAGAATCATCGGGAGATCGAGCTGACGCAGGTGGTGTACGACGTGGAGGGGGTTCGGGTGAATTACAACGACTTTGCGCTGGGCATCGACACGCCGGTGGGGGCGGAAGGCAATGCGCAGGCGCGGATCCAGCTGCGGCAGGAGATCGATGTGCCGGCGGGGCTGAGCTGGCTGCGGATCGGGGTGCATGACCGGCTGAGCGGGCGGATGGGGACGCTGGAGATTGCGGTGAACGGGGGGAAGTGAGCGGGGTTGGCCAGGAGGCCATCACCCGGATTCGCCCTCGAACGCCCCACGGTGTGGATGAAAGAAAATGAAACCCACCCTGCCAACACCCGGCAGGATGGGGCACCCGGATGGGCAGCCCGATGACTCGGGGTTCAGGCGAGCTTCTGATTTTCGGCGTCTTTGACGAGCTCGAGGTCGGCGCCGCGGACAAGCTTTTCTTCCCGGCGGGAGGCATCTTCGAAGAGGACAACGTAGACATCGTCGAGGGAGGTGAGTTTTTTCTCGACCGTCCCGACGAGCTGTTTGTCCCTGATGCGGACCCGTTGTCCCTGAGCAAAATTCATGATAAAAGGCTAGGCTGCGGAGGGGGCTATCCACTATCCCAAGAACGGGTTAGCGGGAGGGCGAAAACAGTAACCATGTTCCTAAAACGAAGGTGCCGGGGGTGCTGCAGATCATTGGACCAGAAGCAATTACAGGGAGCTGGGGGGAGCGGTCCCGGGGTGGAAATCGCGCCACGCGAGGGGTGAGTCCCGCCTGCTTCTATTTAGTGGGGGGGAGGTGAATGCCGGGTTGCCGGCAGGAAGATTTTTGGTCAATTCGAATGCTCCGATGGACGGGCCGGCGCTGGTGGATGACACGCTGCTGGCGGCAGCCGGCTCGATTGCGACCGGCGGCGCCGTGAGACTGACGCCTCCGGCACTGCCCGGACAGAAGTCCGCGCCACAACTGGCGATCGAGAAGCCGGCGATCCGGCGGATCGGTGAGCACGAGATCCTGCTCGATCCGCCGCTGCCGGGGCGACCGTTTACGGTGAGCGGCGCCGGCTTGATTCCGGTCAAAGACAGCTTCATCCCGGCGGCGTTCGCCTTCACGGCGACGCAGCCACGCGGCGGCGCGGTGACGGGGACAGTTCCTGCCCCAGGACGTATCCCTGGAACTGGTAACTGGTCTCATCTACAGGCGCGGGGCTTCGACAAGCGGCGTGAGCCCCGCTTCCCACCCCACCGCGCCAACAGCGGGCGCGATGGGGACCTCGGGGTGGCGTGCATGGTGTACAAGGAACAGGGGCCCCACACCGTGAGTCAGTCATCGAAACAAAACGCTGCTCGACCAATCCTGAATTCAATTGCCGCACATCTGTTCGTTCGGGATATCAGGATCTCGTGTGACTTCTTCACGGGCAGGCTTGGCTTTGCCGTGGATTTTGTTTATGGCGATCCGCCGTTCTATGGACAGGTGAGCCGGGACAACGCCAGGCTTGCCCTGCGCCATATGGATGAGCCTGTTTTTGCCGGAGATATAAGGGAACGCGAGGATTTAGTCCTGGCCTCGATCACGGTGGCCAGCGTGGAAGGGATCCAGAACCTCTTTCTCAGTTATCTGGCGGCGGGCGTGCCTTTCCATCAGACGCTGAAAGAGGAGGCGTGGGGAGCCAAGACGTTCATCGTGAGAGACCCGGACGGCAATCTCATTCTTTTCGCCGGACCGGCGAGCTAAGAAAGCGAACGGCGGTTCGCGAAGAAGCGAACGAAGGGCCAGCGATTCGCTGCGAGTGAGCGGATCGGGGGGACGGAGGGATGGGAAAACAGCTGATGTGTTTTTCACACCTGCCTTTTCCAACATTCACTTCAGCTCTGAGCTACTTTGTAAAAATGTTGTGCTGTTCGTCGTAACCCTGTTCCTCTTTTTCAGCCTGTTCCGCAGCGTCGTCGGCGATGGAATCCAGCACCTTTTCCTTCGTGCTTCTGGGGTCGCGGAGGTCTTCCTTTAGTTTGGATCCATCCGGATTACGGGGTTGACTGGACATCGTTGTCGCTCCTTCTGAAGGTTTGAGCCAGCGTGATGAGATGTAGCGGGCCGGGGATTTGGGTGCTCGGGACCGGGCAGTTATTTTCCTGCCCACTTTTCGCCGTATTACCGGCACCGGGGCCGAGTGAGATGAAGAGGAAGGCCTGCCCGATCCTGTCGTCGGCTGCGCGCGCTTCGATTCCTGCCTGGCCTGACCGCGCAAAACGGCCAGCTGAGGTGACGTCGGGGATTCTCCAACTGGTGCGTTGACGGACAATTTGAGCGCGACCTATCATCAGGCATCCCCGCGAGCGCCCGCAGAAATGATTGATACGACAATTTCCCACTACCGGATTGCCGCCAAACTCGGGGGCGGCGGCATGGGCATCGTTTATAAAGCGGAAGATACGCGGCTAGGCCGCTCGGTGGCGCTGAAGTTTCTGCCCGACGACATGGCGCGGGACCGGCTGGTGGTGGAGCGATTCCGGCGGGAAGCGCGGGCGGCGTCGGCGCTGAGCCATCCCAACATCTGCACCCTTTATGACATCGGCGAAGAAGGCGGCCGTGTATTCATGGTGATGGAGTTTCTGGATGGCATGACGCTGAAGCACCGGATCGCGGGGCGGCCGATGGATATGGATCTGGTGCTGCGGCTGGGTGTGGAGATCGGCGACGCGCTGGAAGCGGCGCACGGGCAAGGCATCGTGCATCGCGACATCAAGCCGGCAAATATCTTTGTGACCCAGCGCGGTCACGCCAAGGTTCTGGACTTCGGGCTGGCGAAGGTGACGGTGAAGGCAGTTGCGGGCGGCCCGGGCTCCGATTCGATGACGGTGGAATCGGATGCGCAGCATCTGACGAGTCCTGGGGCGATGCTGGGAACGGTGGCGTACATGTCGCCGGAGCAGGTACGGGCCCGGGAGCTGGATGCACGGACGGATCTTTTCTCGTTTGGGTCAGTGCTATACGAGATGGCGACGGGCAGGATGGCGTTCGAGGGGTCGAGCGCCGGAGAAATATGCGGTGCGATTCTGCACCAGGAGCCGGCACCGGCGTCGCAGGTGAATGCCAGCGTCTCGGCGGGGCTGGAAGCGGTGATCCGCAAAGCGCTGGAGAAGGACGCGAACCTGCGCTATCAGTCCGCGGCGGATATGCGGGCGGATCTGCAGCGGCTGGTGCGGGACACGGAGAGCGGGCGCTACGCTTCAGCGAGCGCGAGCGCGGCAGGGGTGGCGCAGGTGCAGGAGCCGGCGAAGGCGCCGGTGAAGAAGCCAGAGGAGGGGAGGGGGAAGCGTGGAAACAAGCGCGGGGCAATCCTCGCCTGGGCCGCGGTTGTAGTGCTGGCAGCCATCGGTGTTTGGTTTTGGTATCACGCGCGCCAGGGCAAGCGGCTGACGGACAAGGACACAGTGGTGGTGGCGGATTTCGAGAACAGCACCGGCGACCCGGTCTTCGACGACACCCTGAAGACCGCACTGACGGTGGCGCTGGGCCAGTCTCCGTTTCTCAACGTCGCCTCTGACAATCAGGTGGCGGCGACGCTGCGGCTCATGACGCGGCCGCCGGACACGCGGCTGACGCCCGATGTGGCGCGAGAGCTGTGCGAGCGGGCGGGCGGGAAGGCCTACATCGGGGGTTCCATCGCGAATCTGGGCAACGAGTATGTGATCGGCCTGAAAGCGGTGAACTGCCAGAGCGGCGACACCCTGGTGCAGGAGCAGGTAACGGCCGAAGGGAAAGAGCACGTGCTGAACGCGGTGGGTGACGCTGCGGTGAAGTTGCGCAGCGAGCTGGGCGAGAGCATCGGCACGGTGAAAAAGCTGGACGCGCCGCTGGAACAGGCGACCACGTCTTCTCTGGAAGCGCTGCAGGCATACACGCAGGGCAGGAAGCTGCTTACTGAGACGGGTGTGGAGGCAGCGCTGCCGTACGATCAGCGCGCCATCCAGCTCGATCCCAACTTTGCCATGGGCTACGAGGCGCTGGGGATCGACTACGGGAATCTGGGACAGCCGGGCCGGGCCGCCGAGTATTACGAAAAAGCATTCGCGCTCCGCGAGCACGCCAGCGAGCGGGAAAAGCTGGCCATCAGCGCGAACTACTATCAGAACGTCACCGGACAGCTGGAGAAGGCAGCCGAGACGCAACAGGAGATGATTAACGATTATCCGCGGTACGCAGCCGGATATAACAATGTCGGACTGGACGATTCCCTGCTCGGGCAGTACCAGAACGCGATCCAGGTGACGCTTGAGGAGAAGCAGATGGCCCCCGAGCTGCTGACGTCCTACGGAAATCTCACGAACTATTACCTGGCCACGCAGCAATACGATCGGGCGCGGCAGACGATCGAGGAAGCTCACGCCCGCCGGCTCGACGATTTTATTCTCCATGTGGGGCAATACGCGCTGGGGTTCCTGAAGGGAGACGCCGCGGAGATGAGCGAGCAGCAGCAGTGGATGACGGCGAGGCCGGTGATCGCAAACTTCGGTCTCTCTCTGGCGTCCGACACGGAAGCGTACGACGGACATCTGAGCCGCGCGCGCGTCCTGACGCGCCAGGCCGTCGATTCCGCGATCCAGACGGACAGCAAGGAGAACGGGGCCATCTGGTGGGAGAACGATGCGCTGCGCGAGGCCGCCTTCGGGAACGTTCCGGAAGCGCGACAGGCGGCAGCTGCCGGACTGAAACTCACGCCCGTCAGCGAAGGTGTAGGAGTGGAAGCAGCTTTGGCCGATGCGATGACCGGCGACAGCGCGGCGGCGCAGGCGCTGGCGCAGGATCTGAACCGGCGATTCTCGCAGGACACACAGATGCAGTCATTATGGCTCCCGGCGATTCAGGCGCAACTGGCGGTGAATAAGAGAGATTCGGCCGCGGCCCTTGCCGATCTGCAGACCGCGCTCCCACCTATGGAGTACGGATCCATCATCTGGATGGCCAATATCTCCTGCCTCTACCCGACTTACGTTCGCGGCGAAGCGTATCTGGCCGCGGGACAGGGTGTGCAGGCGGCTGCGGAGTTCCAGAAGATTCTCGATCACGGCGGCATCGTGTGGAACTGCTGGACCGGAGCCCTGGCGCACCTGGGCGTGGCGCGGGCGAACGCGCTGGATGCGAAGACCCTGCAGGGGGCCGATGCCGACGCGGCGCGGGTGCGGGCGCTGGCGGGGTACAAGGATTTCCTGACGCTGTGGAAGGACGCCGACCCGGGAATTCCGATTTACCAGCAGGCGAAAGCCGAGTACGCGAAACTGCAGTAGAAGTTTGTTGAAAAACGCGCCGAAGCTGCGAGCGAGGCGCAAGCATATGTATGCCTTTCAGCAGTCGCACCCAATCTCCGGGATTCTTTCCTGTCCGGGAATTTGTTTTTCAACAAACTCCCAGAGCTGGGGCGGGAAGAACGGCGGGCTGCGAAAGCCCTGCTGATATGCTGGCAGGGACCCCCTGACTACTTCTGCCTTTTCTGACTCTCGGGAGCACCCTGACAAACATGGAAATACTGGTGGAGCTGGACAAAGTATCGAAGTCCTATGAAGAGAAGGCCGCGGTTCGCGATCTGAGCCTGAAGATCGAGGCGGGGAGCATGTTTGGGCTGCTGGGGCCGAACGGGGCGGGCAAAACATCGACGATCCGGATGATGATCGGGATCACGCGGCCGGATGCGGGCAAGGTGTCGCTGTTCGGCAAGCCGTTTGGGGACGGGGCGCTGCGGCGGGTGGGGTATCTGCCGGAGGAGCGGGGCCTGTACAAGCGGATGAAGGTGATCGACCAGCTGGTGTTTCTGGCCGAGCTGCGGGGGCTGGGGGCGCTGGAGGCGAAACGGCGCGCGACCCAGTGGTGCGAGCGGCTGCAGATGGCGGACGCGATGGACAAGAAGACGGAAGAGCTGTCGAAAGGGATGCAGCAGAAGATCCAGTTCATTTCGACGCTGCTGCACGACCCGGAACTGATCATCATGGACGAGCCGTTCTCGGGGCTGGACCCGGTGAACGCGGTACTGCTGCAGGACACGCTGCTGGAACTGAAGAAGCAGGGGAACGCGGTGCTGTTTTCGACGCACCGGATGGATCAGGTGGAGAAGCTGTGCGACCAGATATGCCTGATCGACCGGGGGGCGGCGGTGCTGGCGGGGGGGATGCGGGAGGTGAAGTCGCGCTACGAGCGCAACCGGGTGATCATCCAGTTCGAGGGGGACGACGGGTTTCTGCAGCATGCGGCGATCGCGGAGTCGAAGAGCTATGCGGGGCACGCGGAGATCAAGCTGAAGCCGCATGCGGACGCGCAGGACCTGCTGCGGACGGCGGCGGCGACGGCGACGATCACGCGATTCGAGCTGGTGGAACCGTCGCTGGAGGAGATTTTCATCGAGACAGTGGGAGGACGCTCGGATGCTTAGCGGAATGCTGAGGAACACGCTGCTGATTGCGAAGCGGGAATACATCGAGCGGATCAAGAGCCGGGTGTTTCGCATCACGACGCTGCTGGTGCCGCTGGGGATGGGCGGGCTGGCGGTGCTGGGCTCGTTCAGCGGACGCAAGATGGAGGGTGTGCAGTATCTGGCGATCGTCTCGAGCAACCACGAGCTGGCGGAAGAGGTGAAGGCGGCGCTGATGGAGGGCGAGATGCCTCCCAAGGGGGTGGAGGTGTACGCACCGGCATCGGAAGCGGACCTGGCGCAGCTGAAGAGCGAGGTGGCGGAGCACCAGATCGGCGGATATCTGACGCTGGAGACGGTGGCGGGCGAGGCGCGGCCGAAGGTGACGTGGGTTTCGGGGAGCTCCATCAACTTTGTGAGCAAGGCACAGATGGAGGCGGCGGTGAGCTCGGCGCTGATCCGCGAGCAGCTGGCGGCAAAAGGCGTGCCGGACAGCCAGATGAACCAGCTGATGCAGGATACGAAGCTGAAGACGATGCAGGTGAAGAACGGCGGGGTGGTGTCGTCGGATTCGGAGAAAAGTTTTCTGGGGGCGTACATCCTGATCATCGTGCTGTACGCGTCGGTGCTGATTTACGGGATCAACATTGCGCGGTCGGTGGTGGAGGAGAAGACGTCGCGAATTTTCGAAGTGCTGCTGTCAACGACGTCGGCCGACTCGCTGATGCTGGGCAAGCTGCTGGGGGTGGGCGCGACGGGACTGACGCAGATGGGGATCTGGGCGGCGCTGCTGGTGTTCTATGCGGGGTCGGCGCTGGCGGCGGGACAGGGGATTCACGGGCTGGCGTCGCTGGGGATTACGAAGGCGGAGCTGGGGTACTTCGGGATTTTCTTTTTGCTGGGGTTCTTTCTGTACAGCGGGCTGGCGGCGGCGCTGGGATCGAGCGTGAGCGGGGAGACGGAGGTGCAGCAGTTCAGCTTCATCCTGATTTCGCCGCTGGTAGTGAGCGTGGTGCTGCTGCCGTTCGTGCTGGGGAATCCGAATTCGACGACGGCGGTGGTGCTGTCGCTGCTGCCGCCGTTCACGCCCATCATCATGTACATGCGGATCTGCTCGCAGATGCCCCCGCTGTGGCAGATTGCGCTGTCGATCGCGCTGCTGGCGGGGTCGGTGTGGGGGATGGTGTGGCTGGCGGCGCGGATTTACCGGGTGGGCGTGCTGATGTACGGGAAGCGGGCGACGCTGCCGGAGATGCTGCGGTGGTTAAGGTACAGCTGAAAGCTGGGAGCTGGGAGCTGGGAGCCAGGAGCCGGTGGCCTGTAGCCGGGAGCTGGGAGCCTGTGGCCGGTAGCGTTGGACGCTGCCGGACGTGCGAGAGTTCGTTCGTGGCGACAAACAGACTTTATGGGACGGGGTCCCTAGTGCCGGGGGGGACGGTGCGGCGGCAGGAGCGGATGCGGCGGAAGCTGAGGACGAGTCCTTTGGCGATGCCGTATTTGCGGACGGCCTCGACAGCGTAGCGGGAGCAGGTGGGCTGATAACGGCAGCGGATGTAGCGTCCAGTGAGCGGGTGGAGGTAGTGGTGGTAGCCCGCGACGGCGGCGGAGAAGGCGCGGACGCTGACCTGGCGGGAGGGTGGGCGGAGCGAATCCGCGGCGCCCAGCAGGAAAAACAACAGGAGCAGAGCGAGCCAGGTATGCGGCTTGCGCAGGAGCTTCTTCATGAGCGCGCCCGGATGGATCAGGCTCCGCAGTGGGGGCATTTGACGCTGGCCTGCAGACGCTTGTTGCCGCAGTTGGGGCATTGAACGAGATTGCCCTGCGGACGGACGAGCAGATAAACGATGAGGCCGACGATGTTGGTGAAGAAGACGAGCAGCATCCAGAGGACGGCGCTGTCCATGCCGCGGGACTTGGCGTCGCGAGCGACCCAGACCAGGAGCGCGATGCCGAGGGCGAGGCCGATGATGGGAATGAAGAGGAAGGTACTGCAAAGGGCACAGCCAGCGGCGTTGGAGGCATCATTCTGAGCGGACGCAGAAGCGGAAAACAGGGCAACCTGGGCACAGAAGACAGCAAGAGCGGTATTCCTCATGGGAACTCTTTCCGGTAGCGGGTCTACGGGGAGGAGTCCATTTAACGCATGGGTTGGGGCGGGGGTCAACTGGAATTTCGAGGGCCGGGGACTGGGGATCAGCGCTCGGTCAGGGCCATCCGGCGGCGGGAGGTAGCCTGGCCGCAGGTGGCGAGGGCGCGGCCGGAGCCGGAGGCAGGCGGAGGGAAGGTGGTGACGGAGCCCGGCGCACTGTTGTCGCCGCCGGGTTCCCGAGCCGGGCGATCGACCTTTTGCGGGCGCAGGTTGGTGGGCAGGAAGATGCTGAAGACGGTGCCGTGGCGCGCGGGGTGGACGGAAGAGCGGAGCTGCATTTCGCCGCCATAGCGCTGGAGGATGGAGCGGGTGACCCAGAGGCCGAGGCCGGTGCCGCGCTGGCCTTTGGTGGTAAAGAAGGGCTCGCCGAGACGGCGCTGCACATCGGGAGGGATGCCACTGCCGTTATCGCCGACGGAGAGGCGGAGGCCGCGCACACCGGGGTCGGACCAGCTGCGGGCGGGGCGCAGGCGCAGTTGCAGGTGGCCGTGGGGCAAGGAGGCTTCGATGGCGTTGGTGACGAGGTTGGAAAGCACCTGGCGCAATTCGCCGGGGTAGACCAGAGCTTCTTCCGGGCAGTCGTAGCGGCGTTCGACGCGGAGATCCTTTTCCAGGATGTGGCGGCGGTAGAGGGTGAGCACTTCTTCGAGGAGCTCGTCGACACGGGCGCGGACGGGGCTGGTGGTTTCGCGGGAAAAGCTGAGGGTCTGGCGGCTGATCTGCGCGACACGATCGAGCTCGTGCTGGGCGAGAGAGAGGTAGCCGGCGACGGCGGGAGGCTGGTTTTTCTCCTGCCCGAGGAGAAAGAGGAGGTTGGCGATCGACTCGAGGGGATTGTTAATCTCGTGGGCGATGGAGGCGGCGAGGCGGCCGATGGTGATGAGCTTTTGATTCTCGCGCAGCATGACGGCGGTACGGTCGAGCTCGCGCTGGGCCTGGGCGTGGAGAACCGCGGACTGGCGCAGCTTGAAAGCACGGGCGATGGCGGAGGGCAGGCGCTCCATTTCGCCGGACTGGAGGACCTCGGTGGCGCCCTTGCCGAGGATGCGGACGGATTCGCTTTCGGCAACGCGGCCGCCGGCGAGCAGAACGGGGATGGGCGGCTCGGCGGAACAGGCGCGCTCGATGACTTCGCGAATCTCGATGCCAGGCAGGCCTTCAAGGCCTGCGATGAGGATGTCGGTCGTGCCGCGGCGGAGCTCGTCGAGGAATTCGCGGCGATTCTCAGCAAATTCGATGGTCAGCGCGAGGCCGGCGTGGCGCGCGGCTGCGCGCACGGCATGGTGGGAGAGCGCAGCACACCGCAGCATCAGCACACTCGGAATGAATTGGCCACCCATAGAAGCGTGACCTGGTTCGGCGAGGTCTTTCATGACCTTTTGCCGTTTCTCCGCAGTTCGAGCCGGGAGCTTTTCAGCTTCCAGCGTTACCATGCGAGCATCAATGGTTCTTTCATCTCCCGCGACGTGCAAGAACCCTGGCCAGTTAACTGCGGAAAATGGCAGGCGGAAGTCGTGCCTCAGGGCCCCACGCATTCTTTCTGGAAATGGGATGACGGGGGTGACGGCCGGTGTTGCTTTGGAGCGCTGGGCGAATAACTCAATGGTGAGGTCGCTCCCAGACAGGATGCCAGGGCAGCGGGCGGGAAAATTTGGCAACGCGGACAGGATATTCTGATCTAAACAGAAGCGTCTGGATGAATACGAGGACGATGAAGAAGCTGATTCCGGGTGTGTGCGCGGTGCTGCTGGGCGCGGCGGCGAGCGCGCAGAGCAATCCGCAAAATTCGGCGGCGAATCCTTACGTGGGCAGCGTGCAGGCGGTGGCGTACACGGCCGAGCCGAAGGCGCTGTCGCTGGACGATGCGATCAAGCTGGGGATCGAGAACAACCTGGCGCTGACGCTGGCCCGCGAACAACAGAAGACGGCGGATGCGGAGAAGCTGGAGCTGGTGAACGTGCTGCTGCCGGATCTGACGCTGCATGGGGAGACGGGGGTGCACCAGTTCAACCTGGAGGCGCTGGGATTCCATCCGTCGCTGCTGCCGGAGTTCCTGCCGCTGCTGCCGAAGGGGACAAACCTGTCATCGCTTCATCTGATTACGAAGGTGGACACGACCATCGGGCAGGTGAATTTTTCGCAGGCGCTGTTCAACTGGGCGGGGTATGACGTGTGGCGGGCGGCGCAGGCGTTCCAGAAGGCGGCGTATTACAACGCGCAGTCGTCGCGCGGGCTGGTGGTGCTGAACGTGGGGAATACGTATCTGCAGGCGCTGGCGGCGCGGGCGCAGGCGGAATATGCGCGGGCGCTGGAGAAAACGGACGAGACGGTGTTCAACCAGGCGCACGAGGAGCATGTGGCGGGGACGGCGGCGAATCTGGACGAGCTGCGGGCGCGGGTGCAGCTGCAGAGCCAACAGCAGGTGGTAATTGAGGCGGAAAACAATTTTGAGAAGGCGAAGATCGCGCTGAACCGGGAGATTGGCCTCCAGCCGGAGCAGGCGATCGTGCTGACGGACTCGGCTCCGTATGCGGAGCTGCATCCGATGGACCTGGTGGACGCGCGCATGGAGGCGTATGCGAGCCGCCAGGATTATCAGGCGCTGAAGCAGGAACTGATTGTGGCGGAACGGGAGCGGAAGGCGACGACGCACGAGCGGTACCCGACGCTGACGTTTGGCGGGAACTGGGGCGTGACCGGGATTTCGGGAGGGGTATATCACGAGACGTTTGCGGCGGTGGGCACGCTGAGCATCCCGATCTTTAAGGAAGCGGAGTTTCGCGGGGATCGGGACGTGGCGGAGGCGCAGCTGGAGGAGATTCAGTCGCGGCTGGGGGATCTGAAACAGAAGATCGATGCGCAGCTGCGGGACAGCCTGCTGGACCTGGAAACGGCGACGGAAACCGTGAGCGTGGCGAAGAGCAACGTGGAGCTGGCAACGACGGCGCTGGATCAGACGCAGCAGCGGTTTGCCGCGGGGGTGGCGGACAATTTGCCGGTGGCGGAAGCGCAGTCGACGCTGGCCGCGGCCGAGACGCAGTACGTGAACAGCGTGTATGAGCTGAACGAGGCGCGGCTGGGACTGGCGCGGAATCTGGGGATCATCGACACGCAGTACCGGGTGTTTCTGCAGGGTGGGAACCCGCCGGAGGTGAAGAGCGATAAGGCGGCGGGAGAGCCGAAGGTGGAGAAGTGACCGAAGCTGGGAGCTGGGAGCGGGGAGCCAGCAGCCTGTAGCCGGTAGCGGGGAGCGAGGGAGCCCGGGCTATCTTCTGGCCGGATTTGCGTCCTAGGCGGCGAATCTTCGTCTGTAACCCGCAAGGGATGAAGCGGAAACAGGCGAGTCGAACGGCCGAGTACATGGCATTTTTTCGGGCGCTGGAGTCGGTCCGGCGGAAGGATCGACGTATCGTCAGCGATCCTTTTGCGGCGGGTTTTATCAGCCTGGGGCTGAGAACAGCGGTTCGACTCTCACGGCTCCGCGCGATCGGCGGGCTGGTGGAGCGCTATGCGGACCGACGGCTTCCGGGAGCGCGCACGTCGGCCATTGCGCGAACGCGGCTGATCGACGACCTCCTGATGGCGCATCTGGAGGAAAACCCACGTCAGGTGGTCGTTTTGGGCGCGGGCTTCGACTGCCGCGCGTACCGGCTTCCCCTGCCGCGGACCACGACGATTTTTGAGGTCGATCATCCGTCGACGCAGAAGGCAAAGCTGGAACGCCTGCGGGGGATGCTCGAGAAGATTCCCGAGAATACGCGATTCGTCGGCATCGACTTTAACCAGGAAAGTCTGGCGGAAAGGTTACGGGACGCGGGATTCGATCCGTCGTTGCCGAGCGTCTTTATCTGGGAGGGAGTCAGTCATTATCTGGCGCAGGACGCGGTGGATGCGGTGCTGGGGTATGTGGCCGGTTGTTGCGCGGGGAGTCTGCTGATCTTCACGTATATTCACGCAGGACTGCTGAACGGATCGGCGACGTTCGATGGGGGTAAGCGAATTCTGGAGGACGTGGCGGCACTGGATGAGCCATGGGTTTTTGGGCTGGAGCCCGAGGGGCTGCACGATTACCTGCGGCGGCGGGGATTGCAGCTGTACAGCGACGCCAGTGCCTGGCAATACCGCAACCGGTATTACGATCGGGCCGCGGCGCGCATGAGGGGCTACGGTTTTTATCATGTGGCGGCAGCCCAGGTGATGCGGGGAACGGGCTGCTGACGGCGCCTGGGCACGTGCAGACGTGCGATGCTTGATGCGTGGAATCGGTGGGAGGGGTGTACCGCCGGCGGATGGCGGAGAACGGCGTTCGCATGGAGCGCGAGCGCAGGCGACACATCTGGCTGGGGTACGCCAAGCTTGCGGACTTTCTGACGGGAACGATTGCGGCCGGCGTGCTGGTGCACACGCGCGGCCCTTTTAGCCTGTTGTTGATTCCCCTTGCGATTTTTGTGGCGCTGATCGTGGTGCACGACCGCGTGCTGCGACGGCTGGGAAGATTCGAACGCATCGCGGAGTTTTATGCGCGGGGACTGGCGCGGATCGACGACGCATGGGCGGGAACGGGGGAGAGCGGGGATCGATTTTTCGATGCGGCGCATGCTTACGCGCGGGATCTGGATTTGTTCGGGAAGGGATCGCTGTTCGAGCTGTTGTGCACGGCGCGGACGCGGGCGGGCGAGGAAACGCTGGCGCGCTGGCTGCTGGCTGCGGCAGCGCCAGAGGAGGTGCGGGCGCGGCAGGCGGCCATCACGGAGATGAAGGATCGGGTAACGATGCGGGAGCGGCTGTTCACCGCCGGAGAACATGTGCGGGCAGGGGTGCATCCGGAAGCGCTGGCAGCGTGGGGCGAGGGCAAGCCGGGGCTGCAATCGCGATGGCTGCCGTGGGCGCTGGGACTTTTGGCCGTGTTGTGGGTGGCGACGATTGTGTATTGGGTTGTGGCGCGGAACTGGGATCTGGTGCTGCTGATGTCGCTGATCAATTACGCGGTGAGTTACAGGATGAGGCGGCAGGTGGACCCATCGGCGGAGGGCGTGGAGAAGGCGGCGCAGGATCTGAGGGTGCTCGCCGAAGTTCTGGAGATCATCGAGGGGGAGGCGTTTGCCGCGGAGAAGCTGCGTGGGCTGCAGGCATCGCTGGAGACGACGTACAAGGGGCGGCGCATGGCGTCTTCTGGTGCGGTGAGGAAGCTGGAGCGGATCTACGACTGGCTCGAAGACCGGCGGAATGGATTTGTAGCGATCTTCAATCCTTTTGTGTTTTACACCGCGCAGTTGACCATGGCGGCGGAGCGGTGGCGGGCGCGGTTTGGGCCGGCGATTCGCGGATGGCTGGAGGCGGTGGGCGAATTTGAGGCGCTGGCAGCGCTGGCAGGCTATGCGTACGAGCATCCCGGGGACGTGCTGCCGGAATTTGCCGAGAACGGAATGGCGGACGGCGCGACCGGGGGCTGGTTTGAGGCGGAGGGGCTGGCGCATCCGCTGCTGGCGCTGGACAAGGCGGTGGGGAACGATGTGAAGCTGGGCGGCAAGCCGCAGCTGATCGTGATCAGCGGGCCGAACATGTCGGGCAAGAGCACGTTTCTGCGCGGGGTGGGGCTGAATGCGGTGCTGGCGCAGGCGGGCGCGCCGGTGCGGGCGAGGCGGCTGCGCATGTCACCGCTGGCGGTGGGCGCGTCGATCTGCGTGCTGGATTCGCTGGCGGGCGGGGTTTCGCGATTCTACGCGGAGATTCAGCGGCTGAAGGTGCTGTCGGACCTGGCGAGCGGGCCGGCGCCGCTGCTGTTTCTGCTGGACGAACTGCTGTCGGGGACCAATTCGCACGACCGCTTCGAGGGGACACGGTTTGTGGTGAAGGACCTGGTGCAGAAGGGAGCGATCGGGATGGTGACGACGCACGACCTGGCGCTGACGGCGATTCCGGAGACGATGGATGGAGCGGGGACGAACGGCCACTTCGCGGACGCGATTGAGGACGGGAAGCTGAAGTTCGATTACCGGCTGCGGCCGGGGGTGGTGGAGACCAGCAACGCGCTGAAGCTGATGCAGGCGGTGGGGCTGAAGGTCAGCTAAGAGGCCGGTTAGCGATGAGGCGGTCAGCCCTCGGCGGGGAGGCTGGTTGCTATGGTCAGTTCTCTTCCGAAAGCAGTTTAGCGAGGGTTTTGGGGTGCTTCTGGCCGCGCTTTTCCTCGCGGGAGGTGTTGGGGAGGACGCGCTCGGGTTTGGGCTGGCCGACACGCGCGCGGGCGTTGGCTTTGACCGCCTTAACAGCGGAGAATGTCCTTTTTTTGGCAGGCTTCTTCGGCATTTGTGCGTGCAGCAGATACAAGTCTTCGGGTTCTGTTGAGAATTTGCCCTCAGGGGCTGATAAGCCAGAATCAGGCTTGCATGGGCCACCCGACCGGTGCAGGAATTATGCCATGGCGGGGCTTCGCGTACAGAGCGATTGCCCCGGAAAATCGCATCCGGCGGAGGCGCAATGTGAAATACTTCCAGAGAAATCTTTTTATTGGAGTTGCGGGCCAATGGAAGAACGCGAATTTTTCGATGAAAAGTCGGAGCAGCGGAAGCACACGCTAACTTGTCCGCACTGCGGGCAGGCGGGCGAGTATGAGGTGCGCTGGCTGGTGCGGACGCGCAAGGCGCAGCTGCCGAAACACGCGGACGAGCGGGACCGGGCGCGCTTCGCGAAGGCGCAGTCGTACATGGTGCGGCAGGACGACCTGGTGGCCTGCCGGAATATCCGTTGCCGGAAACGGTTCGAGGTAACGAGCCTGCAGTCGGTGGCGTTTTTGCAGTCGGCGTAGACGAGCAGGAAGCCGGTAGCAGGTAGCCGGTAGCTGGTGGCGGCCGGCAGGTCAGGTGTCAATGAGTCACGAGGGGATTCGCCTGGTGAGCGCGGAAGAGGCGCGGCGCGCGCCGGAGACGGAACTGCCGCGCGAGATGGTGACGCCGGCGAAGGTGCGGGTGCAGCAGTCGACCGGCGAGGGGCTGGAGATCGAGTGGAAGGACGGGCATCGCAGCCGGTGGAGTTTTGTGTGGCTGCGGGATGCTTGTCCGTGCGCGACGTGCCACGAGGAGCGCGAGGCGCAGGGGCGAAAGCCGGGTGAGGGGAAGGTAAAGCCCGCTTCCCTGCTGCCGATGTATCAGGCGCCGGCGCGGCCGGAGTCGGCGAGCCCGGTGGGGAACTACGCGATCAGCTTCAAGTGGAATGACGGGCACGCCAGCGGGATTTATTCCTGGGATTATTTGAGAAGGCACTGTGTTTGCGAGGAGTGCGTGAGAGACAGCCGGTAGCTGGGAGCGAGGCGCTGAGAGCCGGCAGGCTGCAGTCTGTGGCCGTGCCCTCACCAGCCTGAGGGCTTATTTGAATGATCCTTTCGCGTCGGTCAATGTTGTGGGGAACTGGCTTGCTATTAAGTCTCCCTGACGAATTCTCCTGATGAAGGTCGCCAATCGCTGTAGCGGAACGCTATGGAGTTGGTGAGGATTCAGAATCCCGACCGGGAATTTCAGCTCCTGCGAGACAATTCTGACAGGCTCTGCGAGGTCGGAGTCGTTCGTGACAAGCACGGCAACCTCGAACCGCTTCGTGAACGCATCCCGAAGGAGATGAGATGCGATGTTGACGTCCGAACCCTTTTCTTCCGTCTTGTCCACGTAGACTTTCTGTGGAGGCGTCACCCCTGAGAGATGCATGGGGACGCTGTGCGTCAGAAAATGACCGTAGGTGATGTTCAGGTTGGGAATGGTGCGCAGAGCGCGGATGTAGAGCCCCTGGTCATGTGCCGAGGTGGGATTGCTGGGCCGAGCGCTCACCCTTGCGGTGAAGTAGTGGATTTCCTCCACGGTGTCGGTCGGAATCATGACGCGGCAGAGCGCGGCCAGATCAAGCCATTTCCATGGGGTCCGCTTCAGCGCCCCATAGTAGAGGTTGAATCCGTCAATGTAGACATGCGCTCTCACGCAAATGGCCTTCCGTAGTGCGCAAAGCACTACCTTAACGCTTGACAGCTCTGTCTAAGCGCCTAGAATCGATATATACGATTACCCCTGTTCCTTGGAGGGCAGGGTGCGAAGCCGGCCGCGAGGTCGGCTTCAGGGTTTTTGGGACCTAAATATCAAG
>JASHPM010000207.1 GCA_030038115.1 Acidobacteriaceae bacterium
CGCAAAGACATTTCACTACGAGGGGACGAATGAGTTTGCTGGAAATCAGAAATCTGCATGCAAGGGTGGACGGGAACGAGATCCTGAGGGGGATCGATCTGACGGTGAATGCCGGCGAGGTCCACTCGATTATGGGACCGAACGGGTCGGGGAAAAGCACGCTGGCGCAGGTGCTGGCGCGGCGCGATGCGTATGAGGTGACGGAAGGGTCGATCACGTTCGAGGGCAAAGATCTGCTGGAGATGAAGCCCGAAGAAGCGGCCTGCGAAGGCCTGTTCATGGCGTTCCAGTATCCGGTGGAGATTCCTGGGATCGGGAACACGTATTTTCTGCGGTCGGCGCTGAACGCGATCCGGAAATATCGCGGGCAGGAGGAGATGGACGCGATGGATTTTCTGCCCATGTTTCGCGAGAAGCTCAAGCTGCTGGAGATGGACGATAAGCTGATGAACCGGTCGCTGAACGAAGGGTTCTCCGGCGGCGAGAAGAAGCGCAACGAGATTCTGCAGATGGCGGTGCTGGAGCCGAAGCTGGCGATTCTGGATGAGACGGATTCGGGGCTGGACATCGATGCGCTGCGCATCGTGGCGAACGGCGTGAATTCGCTGCGCAGCCCGGAGCGGGCGATGCTGGTGGTGACCCATTATCAGCGGCTGCTGAATTACATCGTGCCGGACTTCGTGCACGTGCTGGTGGACGGGCGCATTGTGCGCTCCGGGGGCAAGGAACTGGCGCTGGAGCTGGAGGAGAAAGGCTACGGCTGGACGGAGAACGAGACGCGGCAGCCGGTGGGAGCGCGGGCGTGAGGGAGATGGCGGTGGCATCGGTCGAGCAGCTGGAAAACTGGCTGGAGAACTTCACGGAGTTTGAGAAGAGGGCCGCGGGGCAGAAGCTGCCGTGGCTGCGGCGGCTGCGCGAGGAAGCATTTGCGCGCTTCTGCGAGACGGGATTTCCGACGACCCGCGATGAGGATTGGCGGTTTACCAACGTGGCGGCGATTGCGCGGACGCAATTTCGGCCGGCGAGCGCGGCTGGGCTGAGCGCCGGCGATACGGCTGCGTGGCGCGTGGACGATATGGCTGCGACTCTGGTGTTCGTTAACGGTCGATTTGCGCAGGAACTCTCGGAACTGGGTGCGCTGCCGAAGGGCGTGACGGTTACGAGCCTGCGGGAGCGGATCGAGCAGCATCCGGGGGAGGTGGAAGTGCACCTGGGACGGTATGCCGATACGCAGCGCGACCCTTTCTGCGCGCTGAACACGGCTTTCATCGGCGATGGAGCGTACGTACACGTGGCGCGGGGCGTGGTGGTGGATGCGCCGGTGTATCTGCTGTATCTTTCGACGCGCGAAGATGCGCCCACGATGACGCATCCGCGGAATCTGATTGTGGCGGAGGACCAGAGCCAGGTGGCGGTGATCGAAGACTACGCGTCGGTGGGCGGCGAGTCTGTGGTCTTCTCCAATGCGGTGACGGAGCTGATCGCGGGCGAGAGCACGGTGGCGCAGCATTTTCTGATCGAGCGCGAGCACCTGAAGGCGTTCAACATGCAGACGCTGCGGATTCAGCAGGGGCGGAGCGCGAATGTGGCGTCGCACTCGGTGCTGCTGGGCGGCGGACTGGTGCGGAACAACGTGCACCCGGTGCTGGCGGGCGAAGGTGGCGAGTGCCTGATCAACGGGCTGTTCCTGGGAACGGGGCGGCAACATCTGGACAACTACATGCACGTGGAGCACGCGAGCCCGCACTGCGGCAGCCGGCAGTTCTACAACGGCATTCTGGACGGGCAGGCACACGGCGTCTTTCACGGGCGCATCGTGGTCCATAAGGACGCACAGAAGACCGACGCGAAGCAGACGAATCGAAATCTGCTGTTGAGCGACGATGCGCAGATCGACACCAAGCCGCAGCTGGAGATCTACGCCGATGACGTGAAATGCACGCACGGCGCGACGATTGGGCAGATTGAGGAGAATGCACTGTTTTACCTGCGGTCGCGCGGCCTGAGCGAAGCGGAAGCGCGGAAGCTTCTGCTGATGGCGTTCGCGGAGGAGTGCGTGGAGCGCATGCATTCAACCGTGGCGCGGGAGCATATCGAGCGGCTGGTGAGCGAGCATTTGCTGTTCACGGAAGGAATCGCGCCCGAGGGAAGTGCGGGGCTGGTCGTGGAGAGGACGCTGGAGGAGGTTGGATGACGGCAGCAGCCGCTGTGCCAATTCGCGAGAGAGCCGCAAACAAAACGTTCGACGTGGAGAGGATTCGGCAGGATTTCCCGATTCTGCGCACGAAAGTCCACGGGCACCCGCTGGTTTATCTCGATAATGCGGCAACCTCGCAGAAGCCGCAGACGGTGATTGACGCGCTGGTGCGATATTACGAGGGCGAGAACGCGAACATTCATCGCGGGGTGCATTATTTGTCGGAGCTGGCGACGGCGGAGTTCGAGAAGGCGCGGGAGACGGTGCGGGCGTTTGTGAATGCGGCGAGAGCCAGCGAAATTGTGTTTACGCGCGGGACGACAGAGGCCATCAATCTGGTGGCGCAGACGTACGGACGTGTGCACGTGGGCGCGGGCGACGAGGTGCTGATCACGGCGATGGAGCACCACTCGAACATTGTGCCGTGGCAGCTGCTGTGCGAAGAAAAGGGCGCGAAGCTGCGGGTGGCGCCCATCAACGATGCGGGCGAGCTGCTGCTGGAGGAGTTTGAGAAGCTGTTGGGACCGCGGACGAAGGTTGTTGCGGTGGCGCACGTCTCGAATGCGCTGGGGACGATCAATCCGCTGAAGCAGATGATCGCCATGGCGCACGCGCATGGGGTTCCGGTAGTGGTGGATGGGGCGCAGGCGGCGCCGCACATCGCGGTGGATGTTCAGGAGCTCGATTGCGATTTTTATGCATTCTCGGGGCACAAGATGTATGGGCCGACGGGGATTGGCGTGCTGTATGGGAGGCATGCGCTGCTGGAGGCGATGCCGCCGTACCAGGGCGGCGGGGACATGATCAGCTCGGTGACGTTTGAGAAGACGACGTATAACAAGCTGCCGCACAAGTTCGAGGCGGGAACGCCGGACATGGCGGGTGTGGCGGGGCTCAAGGCGGCGATCGAGTACATGAACGGGATCGGGATCGCCAAAATCGCAGCGCACGAGCACGGCTTGCTGGAGTACGCGACGGAAGTGGTAGGCGCGATCGAAGGGGTGCGGCTGATCGGGACGGCGAGGGAAAAGGCAAGCGTACTTTCGTTTGTTCTGGACGAAGTGCATCCGCACGACATTGGGACGATTCTGGATCAGCAGGGGATTGCGGTGCGCACAGGGCACCATTGCGCGCAGCCGGTGATGGAGCGATTCTCGATTCCGGCGACGGTGCGGGCATCGTTTGCCGTGTACAACATGCGGGCCGAGGTGGACGCCCTGGCGCGGGGAATCCGCAAAGTGCGGGAGGTTTTTGCCTGATGGCGGAGCTGCGCGATCTTTATCAGGAAGTGATTCTGGAGCACAGCAAAGCGCCCAGGAATTACAGGGAGCCGGCGGGGACAAACCACAAGGCGGAGGGGTACAACCCGTTGTGCGGCGATCGCTTCACGGTTTATCTGGAGATGGACGGGGATTCGATCCGGGATATTGGTTTCCAGGGTGCGGGCTGCGCGATCTCGAAAGCGTCGGCGTCGATGATGACGCAAAGCGTGAAGGGCAAGACCAGGGCGGAAGCGGAGAAGATCTTCGAGCAGTTCCATGAGCTGGTGACCGGGCATTCGCATGAACATGAGGCGGAGCTCGGAAAGCTGGCAGTTTTTTCCGGAGTTTCGGAGTTTCCGGTGCGGGTGAAGTGCGCGACGCTGGCGTGGCACACCCTGGAAGCGGCGCTGGAAGGCAAGCAGGAGAAGGTTTCGACGGAGTAGGGCAGCGAAAGACCGGTTAGCTAAGGTCCCGTCAGCAGAAAAACTGTCAGCGAGCAGAAACAAGCGATGTTCATTGCCAACCAAACCGTTTCGCTGAAGCGCGACTGCGCCGCCATTGCGATTCCCGCGGGCAGCCCGCAGGTGCTCAGCGCCGGAACAACGGTGCGGATAACGCAGGCAGCGGGGACCAGCTACACCGTCTCGGCAAATGGGATGCTGTATCGCATCGAAGGAGAGGATGCGGACGCGCTCGGGCTGAGCGGGCCGGCCACGGAGACACACACGCCTCCGACCTTCAGCGAGCGGATGGTTTGGGATCAGCTAAAGACGGTGTACGACCCGGAGATTCCGGTGAACATTGTCGATCTGGGACTGATTTATTCCTGCGCAATCACGGACCATGAGCAGGGCGGCAAGAAGCTCGACGTAGCAATGTCGCTGACGGCGCCGGGATGCGGCATGTCGGATGTGCTGAAGGCCGATGTGGAGAGGAAGCTGGCGCGGCTGCCTGAAGTGAAGGAAGTGCGGGTGCAGGTGGTTTTCGATCCGCCGTGGAATCCGGGACGGATGTCGGAGGCAGCAAAGCTGCAGCTGGGGTTCGATCTGGATTACGGTTCGACCGGCACGTTTCCGATTCTGCGATAGCTGGCGACACTGCGCAAGCAAATCAACCACTCAAGCTGTTACGAATTGGCTCCGGGGGGCAGGCCACCCCATTGCCAGAAGCGCGTGGTCTTTGCCTGAGCGATCCAGGCGGAGAGTTGTGGGTTGGGGAAGCGCTTGACGTAAGGCACAGCCCAGCCTATATCCGCGCCTGAATACTGACCGGGGACAACGTCCTGCGGGACACCGGTGGCCTTTGCGAAAATCTCAGGATCGCGCAGGCCCGCGACGCAGAGATTGACGAGGCGATGAATGGCGCCGTTGTTGTAGCTGTAGAGGTCCATGCCGTTGGCTTCGGCCAGCTCGGCGATCATGACCAGAGGCGCCAGAGCGTAGAGATGGTAATGCAGGGCGCGGCCGGCGCGGGCCATCTCCCGCGGGAGCACGCCATCGGGCTGGATTTGATCGACACCGGCTTTGTAAGACTGGACACCCCAGACGAAATTGCTTTTATCGTTGGCGGCGATGCCGGCGGCAGCGACGGCGAGGCCGGCCCAGTAGCGGTGGTTATTCCATGCATCGCTGTCAGGGTTGACCTTCTTGCTGTCGACATACTCCGTCACGCGATCGGCGAGAGAGCCGAACCACTTCTGGATTTCTTTCTGCTGCTCGGGGGTCCCGGCTCCGCTGTTGCGAACTTTGAGATATGAAACGGCTACGCCAGCGAGAAGCCACTTCTGTTCGTAGTGCCCCTGGCCGGTGGGCATCTCACCGGACCACGCGTGCGCCTGGGCGGCGGCGGAAAGCAACGAGTAGACGCAACCGGCTGCGGCGCGGCTGCCTTTCGTAAGCCAGGCATCGGCGGCTTCGCCGGACCACTGACCAAGGTGGGTAGGCGCTTCTGTGGCCTTCTCCTCGGCCTCGCGCTTCTTCTCATCGATGATGGAGTGATGCGCGTCGGTGTAGTAACCTTCGACGTTCAGCGTTTTAGTGAAGGGCGGAGGTTGCGGGCAATCGTAGGGCGCATCGGTGGGCGTGACGGGCTGACCATCCCACGGGGAGCGGAGCTGGGCCTCGACGATACGCGGCGCGAGCAGAGGCGCGATCGCGCAGAGGGCAAGAGCGGTACGGAGGATGGCAAGCTTCATCGGGTATTGATATCTAATGCGGGCGTGGCCGGTTCGTGTCCATCAGGGTTCAATGGGCTCGACAAAAAACATTTCGTTGGTCGGGCGGAAGCCGGCGGATTCGTAGAGGCGGCGGCCCTCTTCGGTGGAGTGCAGAGCAACGACACGAATGCCGCGGCGACGAGCTTCCGCGAGAGCAAGTTCGATGAGGTTGCTGGCCAGGCGGCGGCGGCGATATTCGGGCTCGACATAGACGTTGAGGAGATAGCCGCGCCTGGTAGAGCGCGGGTCAAGCGGATGAGGAGGCCAATCGAGCAGGAGCAGGCCCGCACCGGCAACAACCTTGCCGTCGTCTTCGGTGAGCCAGCCGAGATAACGGTTATCGGTGATGGCCTGTGCCACCCACGGTTCGTGGACCTGGGCCATGAGCTGGAGGACCTGATCGTCGCGGCGCCCGGCATCGACAAACATGCGGCGCCGATGGCGAGTGATGAGCGGAGCGTCGGCGGCAGCCGCCAGCCTGGTCTTCAGCATGATGAGCAGTATAAGACTTAGGATGTGAACGTGACACGAGCGCCGAAGATGGATCGAAAAAGTCTGCGTGCGGGGATGCGCGTGGCGGTAGCTGTGTCCGGCGGGTCGGATTCGGTGGGTTTGCTGCGTGCGATGGCCGAGGCTGCGCCGGAAATCGGGCTGGTACCGGCAGTGGCGCATGTGCACCACGGGATTCGCGGCGCGGAGGCGGATGAGGATGCGCAGTTCGCGAAGGAACTGGCGGAGCGGCTGGGGCTGGAATTCTATTTGCACCGGGTCGACACGCCGGCAGTTGCGCGACAGAAGCGCGAGACGCTGGAGGAAGCGGCGCGCGGGCTGCGCTACGCATGGTTCCAGGAGTTGCTGGGCGAGGGCAAGGCGGATGCAGTGGCCACGGCCCATACGCTGGATGATCAGGCAGAGACGGTGCTGCTTCGGCTGCTGCGTGGATCGTGGACGGAGGGCCTGGGCGGGATTTATCCCGCGATCGCATGCGCCGGTGGCGCGATTTTGCGGCCGTTCCTGCGGACGCGGCGAGCGGAGATTCAAGCCTGGCTGCGGGAGATTGGGCAGCCGTGGCGAGAGGATGCGTCGAATGCGGATAGGGCGCACACACGGAATCGGGTTCGACATGAGCTGCTGCCGAAGCTGGCGGAGTTCAATCCGCGGATTGCGGAGCACCTGGCGCATCTGGCAGCCCTTGCGCGGGATGAGGAGAGCTGGTGGGAGCAGGAACTGGGAAAACTGCTGCCAGCGCTGGTTCTGCCCGGCCGGGCGGTGCGCGGCGGCGGACGGGCGGTCTCGACGCGTCCGGATGCAGGTGAAGTGGGCATGGAGCTCGAGCGGCTGCGCGCGCTGGCTCCGGCTGTGCGGCGGCGTGTTTTGCGTGCGGCAGCGAAACAGCTGGGATGCGCGCTGGACTTCGAGCAAACGGAACGGCTGATGACGATGTGCGAGCCGGAAGCGGCGCGGAAGCAGCAGCTCGAGGAGAATCTGCGGGCGGAGAAAACGGCTCGGGAACTGAAACTGATACGAGCAGAAGCCGGTGAGGAAAAGGATTTGGCGCTGGAGCAGATCGCGGTACCGATGCCCGGCGAAGCAACCGGCCTGGGCGTGACGCTGCGCCTGAGGGCGCGCGACGACGAGGAATACACAGGTATGTCTCCCGCAATTCTGCGCACGCCACGGCCCGGAGATCGCGTGCGGCTGCGCCATTCGCGTGGAGCAAAGCCGCTGAAGGAGATTTTCGAGCGGATGCGCGTCGAGGCCGAGGCGCGCAGGCTTTGGCCGGTGCTGGAGTGGTCTGGGCGGATTGTCTGGATGAAAGATGTTGCGGTAGAAACCGAACCGGAAATCCCGTTTGCGATTGAAGTGGTGGAGGGGGATCGAAGGGAGCCTGACGGGCGCGCTCAGCGCGTGCCGGCTGAAGGCCATTCGTAGATCACCACGCCGAGGTCGTTCAGCACCTGCATCGTGGCTTCCACGTTGCGACGCACCTGGGCGCGATCCTGCTTCTGCTCCAACGGATCTTCTTCCACGGCGATGACTCGGCCGTAAGGCCAGGTATCTTCGGGCAGGGCGACAAGCGCTTCGGGCAGATCGGAAAGACGCAGGTCGAGCACGCGGCGGCGGGCAGCCACAGGGCGCAGCAGGTCACTGCCCGGGGAATTGGCTGGGCCCAGGTCTGGATAGAGAATGCTGAGATTGACGGTGGATTTGCTGACGATGAGAAACGGATTGGTCCAGCTCTGGCGGGTGTGGATCGACATGTAGACATTCTTCGAGGGCAGGGGAATAGCGGCCAGCTGCTGGCGATTCAGATCGCGGACCTCGGCGGCCGCGCGGGCCTGTTGCAGGGCGTGCTCTCGAGCGGCGGCAGCGGCTTCGATGGACGAGGCGGGGTGACGCGCGGAGCGCGAACAGCCGGTGACAAGAGAAGCCAGGAAGAGAACGCCCGCGGGTACGGCGAGGGATTTCATAGAGCGAACACTGTGACGCCCACTGCACTGAGGATATCAAGCGGCGCAACGGATTACGTTGCTCCCGCGGAGATTGCTCGACACGCGGATTCCCTGGTCGCGTGGCCGCTTCCGAAAAAAGTTCTCGGTGATCCGCCGGGTCTATGGTTTCATAGCACTCACACCACCCTGCAGTATCCCGGAGAACATGCGCGACCGACTGGAACGGTATTTCAATTTTGCGGGGCTGAAGACTACCTGGAGAACGGAGATTTTCGCCGGGTTAACCACATTCGTCACGATGGCCTACATCATCGTGGTGAATCCTTCGATATTGGGCAAAGCCGGACTGCCGATTCCGGCGGTGACGGCCGCGACCTGCATTTCCGCGGCGTTTGGCAGCATTCTCATGGGCGTTGTCGCGCGCTATCCGCTGGCGCTGGCGCCGGGGATGGGGCTGAATGCTTATTTCACCTACATGGTTGTGATAAAGATGCACGTGCCGTGGCAGACGGCGCTGGGCGCGGTGTTTTTGTCGGGAGTAATTTTTCTGCTGCTGACCGCGACGGGGCTGCGGCAGGCGATTCTGCAGAGCATTCCGCATGAGCTGTACGCCTCGGTCGCCGGCGGAATTGGGCTGTTCATCGCGTTTATCGGGTTTAAGAACTCCGGGGTGGTGGTTGCCGATCCGGCGACGATGGTCACGCTGGGAAACATGCGAGAGCCGCAGACGTTTCTGGCGCTGTTCGGAGTGCTGCTGATGGCGGCTCTGCTGGCGTGGCGGGTGCGCGGGGCGATCCTGATCGGGGTTCTGACGATTACGCTGGCGGCGATACCGTTTGGGCTGGTGCACTGGAATCCGGCGCCCTACAGCCTCTCCGCCATCACCCAAACCGCGTTTCGCCTGAATATTCGGGGGGCTCTGCACATCGGTCTGGTGGAGATCGTCTTTGTTTTTCTGTTTGTCGATCTGTTCGACAACCTCGGCACGCTGGTGGCGGTGACCAAGCATGCCGGTTTACTGGGGCCGGACAACGAAATTCCGCGGCTGAGCGAGATTCTGTTTGCCGATGCCACGGCTACAGTGGCGGGTTCGCTGGCAGGAACGTCGACGGTGACCAGCTATATCGAGTCGGCGGCAGGCGTAGCGGCGGGAGGACGGACCGGCGTCACGGCGATCGTGACCGGGCTGCTGTTTCTTTGCTCGCTGGTAGCGGCGCCCTTCGTGAGCATGGTGCCGACGGCGGCGACGGCGCCGGCGCTGATTGTGGTGGGCAGCCTGATGCTGCACACGCTGGGCGAGATCGAGTGGAGGCAGCCGCTGATTGCGTTTCCGGCGTTCCTGACGCTGGTGCTGATCCCGCTGACGACGTCGATTGCCAATGGCCTGGGGTTTGGGATCATCGCATACGCGGCTCTGCATCTGGCGATGGGACGATTCAGCCGCAGGGACTGGCTGCTGTACACGCTGTCGATCCTGTTTCTGGCGCGGTTCATCTATGTGGGGGCAAGCCAGTAACCAGTGGCCGGTCGCGAGCCGGTGTCGCATCGATGACTCGGTGGGCTAGAATCGACCGGGTGAAAACGAGCCTTTTCGATCTCTTTAAGGTCGGCATTGGGCCCTCCAGTTCGCACACGATGGGGCCGATGCGTGCGGCGCGGCGCTTTGCCGTGGAACTGGAGACGGCGGGCGTACTGGCTCGGGTAGCCGAGGTTCGCGCTGAGCTGTATGGTTCGCTGGCGCTGACGGGGCGCGGACACGGAACGGATCGGGCCGTGCTGCTGGGGCTGAGCGGCTACGAGGCTGCGATGATCGATCCAGAGAGCATTGAGCCAAAGCTGGCTGAAATTCGCTGCTCGGGAAAGCTGACGATTCTCGGGTCGCACCCGATTCCCTTTCGCGAGCCGGAGCATTTGATTTTTCATCGCGACCAGATGATTCCGCCGGGTGCGGTAACGCGACACCCCAATGGCGTGCGCTTCACCGCGTTCGACGCGGCAGGAAATGTGCTGGTGACGAGCACTTATTTCTCGATCGGCGGCGGATTCATCGTGACGGACGGCGAAGACGAGATGCCGAAGGGCGCCGCGGGCGGGATCATTGTGCCTCATCCGTTTTCGAGTGCGGCGGAGCTGCTGCAGATGGGGGAAGAGACTGGTCTTGCCGTTTGGGAGCTGATGCTGAGGAACGAGAGCGCACTACGCGGTCGCGAAGAGGTTCGCGCAAGAATCCTGCTCATCTGGAACGTGATGCAGGCATGCATTGAACGCGGGATGACGGCCGAGGGGATTCTGCCGGGCGGGCTGGCGGTGCGGCGGCGAGCGGCGCGGCTGGCGGAGCGATTGCGCGCAAAAGGATCTGTGGATCCGCTGGCGCCGCTGGATTGGGTGACCGTGTATGCGATGGCGGTGAATGAGGAGAATGCGGCCGGCGGGCGGGTGGTGACTGCGCCGACGAATGGGGCTGCGGGGGTGATTCCGGCGGTCGCGCGCTACTATCGCGACTTCATTCCGGGCGCTGATGAGGAGGGGATTCTGCGCTATTTCCTCACCTCGGCCGCGGTAGGGGTTCTCTACAAGGAGAATGCATCGATCAGCGGAGCGGAGGTTGGTTGCCAGGGCGAGGTAGGCGTTGCCTGCTCGATGGCAGCGGGTGGGCTGGCGGCAGCATTGGGTGGGAGCAACGATGAGGTTGAGCACGCCGCGGAGATTGGAATGGAGCACAACCTGGGCATGACCTGCGACCCGATCGGGGGACTGGTGCAGATTCCATGCATCGAGCGGAACGCGATGGGCGCGGTGAAAGCGGTGCAGGCGTGCCGCATCGCGATGAACGAGACGGAAGGGCACAAAGTGTCGCTCGACCAGGTGATCAAAACCATGTACCAGACCGGCCTCGACATGCAATCGCACTACAAGGAGACATCGCTGGCGGGGCTGGCGTTGAACGTGATCGAGTGCTGAGGACGCCAGAGTTTAGGGGTTAGAGTTTAGGGTTTAGCGGACTTTAGGGCCAGCTATCTTTTGGTGGATGGCCAGCGGCCGGTCTCTTTGTGAACCAATGTCTCCCGAAGCGTTGCATCTGGTCGTTTGCGAAATACCTCTCGGGATTTTGCAATTCCGCGATCTCGGGATTCCAATTCCGCGCCCACTGCCCGATCTTCGTCGATCTCACACCGCAGTTTCCGTAAGGGCTCGTTGGCCGCTCTGCGAGCCGCCTGATGACTGAGCCGCTTGCTGCGCGGGATGTTTTTACGGCTGGATTTGTCGTTCTCGCCGTAGGCATTGCGACGGTCATGGTCCAGGCTGGCCTCTTTCTTTTCCTGTGGCGATTTCAGCTTGCTCACACGGTCTCCGGCAACCCAACTATACCGCGATTACAGTCAGGCTAGCTGGCCCCAGCAGACCAGGCAGTCGTGTTCCATGGTCACGACGCCATTGGATTGGGCTTCTGCAAAGAGACGACGCAACGCGGTGCGCATCTCCTCGAAGCGCGGATGGCCGGGCTGCGGCATGTAGGAAGAGGAGAGGATCCGGCCTTCGAGGGATTCGAGGGTGAGCGGCTGCGGGTTGGGGATCGCCGCGCATTCCATGGGAGATGGCGAGAAGAACTGCGCGAGACGTTTGCGCCCGACGTGTTGCTGCTTCACCGAGAGGTAATCGATGCCAAATTCCAGCAGGAATCGCTCGTAAGCCTCGTGAAAATGATCTCCGCCCATGCGGCGGTTGTTGTAGAGAACAGCGCACCAGCCGCCGGGGCGCAGGATGCGGGCGAATTCGGTCCGGGTCTTGTCGAGATCGAACCAATGCATGGCCTGACCGACGGTGATGAGGTCGATCGAACGATCGGGCAGGCCGGTGACTTCAGCGGTTCCCGGGATCACGGTCAGGTTTGGGAATTTGCTCTCGAATATGGCACAGGCGGCGCGCATTTCGTCGTTGGGCTCGACGGCGGTGACAGAGAATCCTGCGGCGAGGAAGACCTCCGTCAGGAGCCCGGTGCCGGCCGCGATGTCGGCGATGGTGGAGGTGCGGTTAAGACCGCACGCGCGGCCGAGGATGCCGGCGATCTCGGGAGGATAGCCGGAACGGTAGCGGCGATAGCTTTCGACGCGTCCTGTGAACCGCTCTGTTGGATTCGACAGCAACCTGGATTTTCTCCTGAGGCTCGGCCGTTGGGTTAATCCCTTTCGACAGCCATGGCGACAGAGTTGCCGCCACCGAGGCAGAGGGCGGCGAGCCCACGGCGGGCGTTGCGGCGGATCAGCTCGTGCATCAGGGTGACGAGGACGCGGGCGCCGCTGGCGCCGATGGCGTGACCGATGGCGACCGAGCCACCGTTGACGTTGACCTTTTCCGGCGGAACGCCGAGCTCGCGGGTGACGGCGAGAGCCTGGGCGGCGAAGGCTTCGTTGAATTCGAAAAGGTCGATGGAGTCGATGGACCAGCCGGCTCGCGCGAGCACTTTGCGGGTGCCGTTGACGGGGGCCATCATGACCCATTTGGGATCGATGCCGCTGGTAGCGTGGGCGACGATGCGCGCCATGGGAGTGAGGCCGAGCTCGCGGGCTCTGGCCGCGGACATGATGACGACGGCGGCAGCCGCGTCGTTGACCCCAGGGGCGTTGCCGGCGGTGACGGTGCCGTCTTTTCTAAAGGCGGGCTTGAGGGCGCGCAGGGCTTCGATGGTGGTGTCTTCGCGGATGGATTCATCGCGCTCGAAGAGTGTGGGCGGTTGGCCCTTCTTCGCCGATGGGACCTCGACGGGAACCACTTCGGCGGCGTAGCGGCCTTCACGCCAGGCAGCCGCGGCCTTGCGGTGCGACAGAAGCGCGAAACAATCCTGATCTTCGCGGGTGATTCCGTACTTCTCGGCGACGAGCTCGGCCGTCTGACCCATGTGGAAGTCGTTGTAGACGTCCCAGAGGCCGTCGTGAACCATGGAGTCGACGGCGACGGCGTTGCCCATGCGGAAGCCGCTGCGCGCCTGAGGAAGCAAATAGGGGGCGTTGGTCATCGACTCCATGCCGCCGGCGACGACGATGCCCGAGTTGCCGGTCTGGATGGATTGCGCGCCGAGGGCGACGGCGCGAAGGCCCGAGCCGCAGACCATGTTGACGGTGACGGCGCTGACTTCGGGCGGCAGCCCGGCGAAGATCGCGGCCTGACGCGCCGGGTTCTGCCCGAGGCCCGCGGAGACGACGTTGCCCATGATGCACTC
>JASHPM010000208.1 GCA_030038115.1 Acidobacteriaceae bacterium
GTCGGGGGAGTAGTAAATTCCGAACACGCTCTGACTGGTCCAGGCCTGGACGAATGCCTCGTCGCCCGATTCCGCCACGGCGGCCACTACAAGGTTGGGAGTGGTGGTGCTCCACGCGAAACCAGCGAATGCGCTGCCGACAAAGCTGTAGAGCATGCCGGGAGAGTTGAGGCTGGCGGAGGTCGCCTGGATGAGGCTCCAGGTATTGCCTCCGTCGGCGGAGCGAAGAAGGCCCGCACCGTACCAGGAGCCGGCGCCGGTATTGGAATCGCCGGTTCCGGCGAGGATGACGCCGGTGCCGCCGGGCTGAACCGTTACTGCTCCGATGCTCAGCGAAGTCAACGGGAACAGCACGGAGGAAGACGACCAGGTGCTCAGGGTATCGGTAAGGGGAACGAAGGTCACACCCGCTGCGCTTCCGGCAGCGTTGGTGGATTTCCAGACTCCGCCCCCGCCGGTTCCGGCGTAGAGAGTGTTCCCAGAGGAATCCGAAGGATCGGCGGCGAGGCTGGTGACTGGACCGGTAACGAGGTTCCACGCAGAAGTGCTGACCTGGGCCGGACCCACGGGCTGCCATGTTTGCGAAAGCGACTGAACCGGCGCCGAAGCACTCGACGGCTCGGCTGCGCGGCGCTGGACGACAGGTGCGGGTTGCTGGGCCCGGGCGAAATCACTGTGCGCAACGTGTGCAAGGAAGAGAACGATCGCCGACAACAGCCAGGGACTGGGTTTTCGACGGCTGGCAGACGTGCCGGCAATCCAGCAATTGTTGGGGCCCAAGTGACGCCTCTCACAACCCGGGCGCGCAGCAATCCATGAGCAAACATCCAGCGGGCGATTGCTGTCGCGTCCCGGCACCAACGCAACCGCGCGGAGACAGCTGATGCCGTATCCCGCGCAGGCGGCATGAGGCCATTATTCGGGCCAGGCGAGGAGACCAGCACATTACTTTTGTCAGAAGCAGGTTCCACTCGTACCGCGAGAACCCGTATTGGGAATGCGGGCGCGAAAGCCAGGCGCCAGCAGTGTCTCTAACTGAGACGTTCCCCAGGCACGGCGCTGGACGTCACACCGGATTGCGGGGACGGGACGCACTGCCGCCAGGCGGTGAGCAGAGGGCGACGAGAATCGAGGTTTTAGAGTTCCGGATTCAGGCCCGCCGGATAGATCCTCGGGCCTGGAACGACAAGGCTCTCGGGAACGGGCCGGGGTTTCGCAGTCATCACCCGCACGGCGGCTTCATATTGAGTAATGGTCTCGGCGGATTCGGTCAGAGAATCGTCAGTCGAAAACAGGCAGGCACTTGCGGTGCGCCAAAGAACCCGCAGATCCGTAGCCAAAGTAGCCGCACGCATGTACTCCAGATCGAGCTGAGCTTTGGCCGGCTTGACGAACATCTCATAGAAGGTCTCGAGCTGATCTACCGGAATCTCGGAAAGAAACTCCTCCTCTTTGCGAAAGGCGAGGGTGGCGACACCGGTGATGCCGGGACGGCAGGTCATGCGGAGCGCTTCGTGGTGCGGGAGTTTGGGCCGCGGACCCACCAGGGACATGTCGCCACGCAGTACGTTCCAGAACTGCGGCAGCTCGTCGAGCTTGAAGCGGCGCAACAGGGCGCCGACGGGGGTGATGCGGACATCTCCGCTCACGGTGATGAAGGAGTTGTTGCCCTTTTTGGGACACATGGAGCGAAACTTGTAGAGGGTGAACTCCCTGCCATTGCGGCCCATGCGCCGCTGACGGAAAAGCACGGGGCCTGCGGAACCAAATCGGACAATGATGGCTGCACACGCCATGATGGGCATAAAAGCGATCAGAGCGAGCGCGGCCAAAGCGATATCGAAAGCGCGGCGCAGGGCAGAACGAACCCAGGGACTCGCGTCCCCCGCTGCGTGTGCCTCCGGGAATGCGACTTTATGCCGCGAATCGCCGGCGTGGACCGATGGTCGCGCGGTACGCGCGCCCGAGGAGAGATGCGAAACCCCTTCTGTCAGGTCAGCGGCGTCCGGAGGAAGAAGATGATTATCAAAAGAAAGCGAGCTCATTCCCACCCATCACAACGACTACAGCATTCTTGGACTTTCGCATACCTAAAGGAAAGCGACGCAGATTTCCGGCGGGGTTGATTTAACTGGATTCTCGTTGTTACTAAACTGTAACCAAGTGTGTTGCGTGTTCTGGGTTGCAGTATACCAGGGATGCCAATCTCGCAAGCATCCTTTTTGTATCCCGAGGCACGAATGTCACGCCGGGATCATTACGACAATAACCTTCCCAAAACGGTCAGCTCAATCCCCCAAAGGTATACAGGTGAACTCACCCTTCAGCGGCATGCTAGACTGTCCGAACAGGGATTACCCGCAACGAATCAATGAAACAAATCGCTTCGCGGTGTCGTCCGCGCACGTTCTCCACGTCGTGCATTACCTTCGTATGAAGAAAAAACTCGTCCCGTTCCTCGTGGCCTCGTGCCTTGTCGTATTGACGCACGCCGGGGCGCAGGAAGGTACTCCGGTTACTCAGCAAAACCCCTCCGGCACCCTCGATTGCTCCGATCCGCTCCTGGCGAACTCGTCACAGTGCGCAGCGCAGAATCAGAACCCGAATCCGGTCTCCCCGGCGAATCAAACCGGGCAGCCCGCGGCTCAGCCGCCTCTGAATTTCAATTACACCGATAATGAGAATCTGGGCCGCTATCCATACTCGAGATTCCCGACCCAGCAGCCGCTGCCACCGGAACCGCTGACTGAGTTTCAGAAGTTTGTCGCGTCCACAACCGGGCAGGTTCTCCCGATCTATGGAGAGAATCTGTTTCGTCAGGTGCCCTCCACGTTCGCTCCGCTCGACCTGGTTCCCGTTCCTCCCGATTACGTGATCGGCCCGGGAGATGAACTCCGCATCCGCGTCTGGGGACAGGTTAATTTCCGCGCCGACGTGCGTGTGGACCGCACCGGCGAGATTTATCTGCCGCAGATCGGGCAGGTCCAGGTGGCCGGGATGCAGTTCTCGGCTCTGGAGGCGCGCCTTCGTGCGGCGATTGGAAGGGTGTACAAGAACTTCGACCTGACCGCCGATGTGGGCCAGATTCGCGCCATTCAGGTGTATCTCGCCGGCGAAGCCCGCCGTCCTGGGATGTACACAGTGAGTTCGCTGAGCACGCTGGTCGACGCGCTGTTCGCCAGCGGCGGGCCGTCGGCCACCGGATCGTTCCGTCATATTGAACTGCGGCGCGCGGGCGTGGTGGTCACGGATTTCGATCTCTACTCTCTGCTGGTTCGCGGCGATAAGACGAAAGATGCGCGGCTCGAGAACGGCGATGTGATCTTCATCCCGCCGGTTGGACCTCAGGTGGCGCTCACGGGCAGCGTGAGGAACCCGGCGATTTATGAGTTGCGCGAGAAGGACTCGCTGGCCGACGCGCTGGCCGACGCGGGAGGCGCGTCCGTGGTGGCCGCCGAGGCGCGGGTTTCCATCGAGCGCATCGACGAGCATCGCGACCGCTCTGCCAAGGAAGTTGCCTGGGATCAGGCGGGCCTCGCGACGCCGCTGGCGGACGGCGACGTGGTCCGCGTCTTTTCCATCCTTCCCAGATTTCAGAAGACCGTCACGCTGCGCGGCAATACCGCGAATCAGGGCCGTTTCGCCTGGCACCCGGGCATGCGCGTCAGCGATCTGATCCCGGACAAGGAATCGCTCATCACTCGAGATTACTGGTGGAAGCGCGCGCAGCTTGGACTACCGGCTCCTGAATTCGAGCCGCTGCAGAGGTTCCCGAATCTGCAACAGCCCTCTGCCCCTACGGAGCTGCCTCGGCGGCGACTGATCGAACCCTCCGCCAACAACCAGGGGCAAGGTGGCGAAACCGGCATGGGCCAGCCGGCCCAGCCCGAGAGCGATCAGAACTACTCCGGCGCAGGCGCCAGTCAAGCTCCCGGTTCCGCGGTTATGCCTTCCCAAAACCTCACGGCAGCGCAGCGTGCGGGCAGCGCAGCGCTGGCGGCAGGGCAAACGGCGTATTCGACGGCGCCCGCTGGAACGCGCACCGAAATTGGACCCGTCGCGCCGGAGATTGACTGGGACTACGCGGTCGTGGAGCGGCTGGACCCGGCGACGCTGAAGACAACCCTGCTCCCCTTCGACCTGGGCAAGCTGGTGCTGCAGCACGATGCTTCGCAGGACCTGGCGCTCGAGCCCGGCGATGTTGTCTCCATCTTTTCGCAGGGCGATATCCGCGTTCCCATCGCGCAGCAAACCAAATATGTGTATCTCGACGGCGAGTTTGCGCACGCCGGGATATACACCGTACAGGCGGGCGAAACGCTGCGCGATCTGGTGCAGCGGGCGGGCGGGCTGACTTCCAGCGCTTACCTTTTCGGTTCGGAATTCACGCGCGAATCCACGCGCGCGGTGCAGCAGCGCCGGATGGATGAATATGTCCAGACCCTGGAGATGCAGATGCAGCGCGGCAACCTGGCGCTGGCATCCTCGCCGGCGAGTTCGGCGCAGGATCTGGCCAGCGCCTCCGCCGCCCAGGCCAGCGAGCAGGGACTGCTGGGACGCCTGCGCCAGATGCGAGCCACTGGCCGCATCGTGCTGGAGTTCAAGGTGGGCAGCAGCGGGGTGGACGCTCTGCCCGATATCGCGCTGGAGGACGGAGATCGTTTCGTTGTTCCTTCGGTTCCGGCCAGCGTGAACGTCGTCGGAGCGGTGTACGACCAGAATTCATTCCTGTATGAAACCACGCGGCGGGCCGGCGCCTATCTTCATCTGGCGGGAGGCCCGAACCGCGATGCGGACAGGAAGCACACCTTTATTATTCGCGCCGACGGATCGGTCATTAGCCGTGAAGCGGAAAACGGAATCTGGGGCAACGAGTTCGACAATCTGCGCATGAACCCGGGGGATACGATCGTGGTTCCGGATAAGGTTTTTAAGCCCTCGGCGCTGCGTGGCGTGCTTGACTGGTCCCAGTTGTTCTCGCAATTCGCTTTAGGGGCAGCGGCGCTCAGCGTGATTCAATAGAACTGGTCTCATATACAGGTCTGTGGCTTCGTTTGGCTTCGTGAGCCCCGCTTCGGCGGCGGGTCTCATCCGTGGCTTCGCCGACATTAAGGGTTTATGAGACCAGTTCCAGCCAGGCTGGCGCTGCTTTCAGCCTGTAAAATAGCGTTAGCACGCGCCGCTCGCTTCGGCAGTTTTTGATGGCAACAGAAACACACTATTCCGACCTGCAGGAATCTTCCGGCGTTCTTCCGCCGCCGCCGGCTCCGTCCAGCGGCCCGGAGGTTGAGATTACGCTGCTGGATCTGCTGATCACCCTGGCGGAGCGCAGGCGAACGATCCTGTACGTCACGGTGGCGTGCGCGGTTCTGGCGGCGGGGATCTCGCTGCTGCTGCACAATCGGTACACGGCGACGGTAGTCCTGCTGCCGCCGCAACAGAACTCGTCCATAGGCTCGGCGCTGGCGTCACAACTGGGCAATCTCGGCTCCGTGGCGGCTCTGGCCGGAGGCAGTCTCGGCCTTAAGAATCCCAACGATATGTATGTCGCCATGCTTAAGAGCCAGACGGTGGAAGATGGCATGGTGCGCCACTTTGAGCTGCAGCGGGAATACCACAAGCGGCTGCTCTCCGAGGCGCGCAAAGCACTGGAAAGCCACTCGACGGTGGAGGCCACCGGTAAGGACGGCCTGATTCATATCTCAGTGGAAGACTGGAATCCGGACCGCGCGGCGGAACTGGCCAACGGTTATGTGGACCAATTCCGCGATTTGTCGAAGAATCTTGCCCTGACCGAAGCGCAGAGGCGGGCTTCCTTCTTTTCGCAGCAGCTTGAAACGGCGAAGAACAACCTGGCGAACGCGGAAGAGGCCATGAAGCAGACCGAGCAGTCCACCGGTCTGATCCAGCTGGACAGTCAGGCGAGAGCCCTGATCGAATCGGCGGCCGGCCTGCGGGCGCAGATTACGGCCAAGGAAGTCCAGATTCAGGGGATGCAAACCTACGCGACCGGGCAAAACGCGCAGCTGGTGGAAGCCCAGCAGGAACTGGACAGCCTGCGCACTCAGCTGGCGAAACTGGGGGGCTCAGAGGACAACGCCGACTCGCTGATCGTACCCAGGGGCAAAGTGCCTCAGGCCAGCCTGGAATATGTAAGGAAGCTGCGTGACGTGAGGTATAACGAAACGATTTTCGAAATTCTGGCGCGGCAGTACGAGATCGCCCAGCTGGACGTTGCGAGGGAAGGGGCGACGGTTCAGGTTGTCGATCCGGCCATTGTGCCCGACAAGAAATCGTTTCCGAAGCGCACTCTTATTGTGCTCCTTGCCACGATCGGGGGATTCTTCCTGGGGCTGCTGATCGCGTTTTCCCAGGGCGCGTGGGCGCGTCTGAAAGAAGATCCCGAATCCAGCGCGAAGCTCGATCTGCTCCGCCGCCTACTGCGCAGCAAACGCTCGCCGGCGGTTTGAAGACCCGACGTATATCGCTTCTATTCGGGCAGGTCCTTTGAACCTGTAATGGTGAGCCTCGCCGACACTCCACCGGCATCCGCATCGGCGCCGGGCGAGCTTCCGCCCACGAATACCCGATATTCACCCGCGCGCACGGCGCGATGACCGGCATCGTCCACTTCGCTCAGATCCCGCGGGTTCAGCGTGAACTGCACCACTTCGCTCGCGTGGGGTGCAAGCTGCACCCGCCTGAACCCCTCCAGACTGCACAGGGGGTAACCCTTCCCCGCCGGTGGGATGAAATAAAGTTCCGCCACTTCGTCTCCTGCGCGACGACCGGTATTCGTCATAGTTACTGCGGCAGTTAGTGGATCGCCCGCCTTTAACGACGACGAGGATAACTTAAGCTCAGAATATCGAAATGTGGTGTAACTCAGGCCGTAGCCAAATGTGTAAAGCGGGTCACCCGTGAAGTATCGATAAGTCCGATTCTGCATGCTGTAATCGGCGAAGGGCGGAAGCTGGCCGTCGGAGGAGTAGAACGTAATGGGCAGCCGGCCGGACGGATTCACTTTGCCGGTCAGAACACCAGCAATAGCTTCTCCCGCGGCCTCGCCGGGATACCACGCCTCCAGCAGCGCGGCCGCATGATCCTTCGCCCAGTTCATGGCGATGGCGCTGCCGCTCATCAGCACCACGACCACAGGCTTGCCGGTCGCCGCGACAGCTTCCAGCAGATCCTGCTGCACTTTGGGCAAATCGATGCTGGTGCGGTCGCCTCCGGCAAAGCCTTCCACGTGCACGGGCATCTCCTCGCCTTCGAGGTTGGGCGAAATTCCCACAAATGCCAGGACCAGGTCCGATTCTTTTGCCGCCTGCACCGCTTCGTCGCGCAACGCCTCCGCGGGAGCCTGCCACTCGAGAGCCAGCCCTGCGCCAAAGAGCGGGGCCTTGTATGCGTAATCGACGCGGATGGAGTGTTCGCCGATGTCGCCGATGGTCACTTCCACGCCGGAGTTGTGACCACGCCAGTTCTGTACAGATTGCTTTGTGCTGTCGTAAATTTCTTTGCCATCGAACCACAACGAATAGGTCTCCTGGTCGCCGCAGCGGTAGCAGCCAAAGCGGCGCAGCGAGAGCAGGTATTTCCCTGGCGCGGGCGCCGCGAAGAATCCCGTCCAGCGGACGCTGTAGTTCGTCGCAGGGACGCGAGGCCCTGGACTGGCGGCGTTCCAGTCGAAATCAATTTGCTTGTCGAGACGTGTCAGGACCGGCGCGCCGGAGAAATTCGGGTTATCGAAGTATTCTCCCTTCAGGCCACTTAGCCGCGCTCGCGACTCCTGCGAAAAAGGTTCAGGGTGCAGCGCAGTGCGCGGGACGACGATCGGCAGGCCATCGACATAGGCCGAGCCCTGCGCGTATGCGACGGTTGCCTTGCCACGCAGCGCATCCTCGATTCCGTCCACCGGCAGCGAAGGATGCGAGGGGATGGCGTTGTAGTTTCCTTCGATTGCGGCCAGCGATGCGGCGTTGGGGCCGATGACGGCGATGCGCTTCAGTGCGGGCTTGAGCGGCAGCGCGCCGTCGTTTTTCAGCAGAACGATGGATTCCTCCGCCGTCTTCAGAGCCAGGGCGCGATGCTCCGGCGAATCGACCACAGAGAAAGGAATCTGCGCGTAGCTCACCCTGGCGGGCGAATCGAACATGCCCAACTTCATGCGCGCGGTGAACAACCGCTGCACGGCCCGGTCAATGTCGGCCTCGGGGATCAGGCCCTGGCGCACCGCATCGACCAGCGACTTGTATTCATTGCCGCAGCTGGTGTCGGTGCCGGCTTTGACGGCGACTGCGCTGGCGTGCGCCGCATCGGGCGAGTAGTGGTGGCCGTTGGGGGAATAGAAGTCGTCGATGGCGCCGCAGTCCGAGGTTACGAAGCCGTCGAAGCCCCAATCCCTGCGCAGGTGCTGCTGGAGCAGCATGGTGTTGGCGCATGCGGGAACTCCGTCGATGTCGTTGTAGGCGCACATCACGGAGTTAGCGTGGGCCTCTGTCACCGTCGCCCGAAAGGCCGGAAGGTAGGTGTCCTCGAGGTCGCGCGGGCTGACGTCGACATTGAACTCGTGACGGAGGGGCTCAGGCCCGCTGTGCACCGCGTAATGCTTCGGCGTGGCAATAGTGCGGAAATACTTTGGATCGTCGCCCTGCAAACCGGTTACGAACGCCACGCCCATGCGGCTGGTGAGATAAGGATCTTCGCCGTAGGTTTCCTGGCCGCGTCCCCAGCGCGGATCGCGGAAGATGTTGATGTTGGGCGACCAGATGGTGAGCCCGAAGAAGATGCTGTGGAGGTTGTCGCGCATGGCCTGTTCGTATTTCGCGCGCGCCTCGGTCGAGATCACCGTTGCGACATGATGCTGCAGATCTGTATCCCAGGTGGCGGCGAGGCCAATGGCCTGCGGGAACAGCGTGGCGTAGCCGGAGCGGGCGATGCCGTGCAGACCTTCGCTCCAATAGTCGTATTCCGGTACGCCGAGGCGCGGAATGGCTGCGGCGTGGTTCTCCATTTGCGAGACTTTTTCCTCGAGCGTCATGGCGGAGACGAGCGCGTCGACGCGCTTCTCCAGCGGCTGCGAGGAATCGAACCAGATTTGCTGCGAGGGCGGGGCTGACTGAGCGAGGAGAGATGGGGTGAGTACGGCGGAGAGAATCAGCGTCCAGCGGATTGACACGGCATAACTCCTTTGGGGAGGGTTTGTTGGGGAAGAAAGGACATCCCTCAGCGGCTAAAGCCGGGTTCATTTGCAGCCTTTATGGCACGGCTCACCACCCCATTGCGCCAACTGCGGGCGCATGGGGACCCCGGATTGAAGCCGTGCCCCTTCAAAACAGTTATGCGGGAGGTATTTTCCCGCAAGCTGTAAAGCTGTGCTCGTTCAAAAACGCAGGGGCTAAAGCCCCGATTCTATTGCGGCCGTTTCGGCACGAGTAAAACTCGTGCCCTGATACAAGAGCGTACCTGGAAGTGGTTCAGGATCATGTAGTTATAGGACTAGCGCAAAATTTTGTGGCAATTTTGTGGCTTCCATGGCTGGCGAGCTTGTGAGGGTAGCTCTCTCGCACTTGAAACTTCCGTATTGCGAATGATTCGTTCCTCAGATCCGGGATTCGTTGTCCACCATCTCAGCTTCGGAATAGATCACTAGGTTTTTCCCGTGGATGCGAAGGCCTTTCTGGATTGCGATGACACCGAGTATGGCCCGAACTTCCTTTTCGGTTTCGGCGCTCAGTACTTCCTTGGCACCGATCTGCGCAAGGTTCTGAATGGCCTGAAAATAATCGCCCGCGAACCACTGGGGAACATCAGGGTTTTTGCCTTCTTTGCGAGCCAGTTCAATGATGGCAACAATCGCGTACGTGTTCCAGTCGATTACGCCCAGTTCCTTATACTGTTCGACGAGGAAGGGGACAGCCGCGAATGAAGCGTCGCCTACGTCTCCCTGATGATGGAGCTCATCCCAGAGCATGTGCCAGACTTCTCCGGTGTCGCGGTCGGCTCTAAGTTTTTCGAGCAATGGGCGCGGGTCAAGGGGCGTTCTATATCCGCCGGTCATCGTCGACCAGCGGTTATCTTCAAGATCGATCATGGGAGTCTCGTCGTGGTGCGGTCAGTTCTCGATCATAATGCGCGGAATGTCGGCTATACGGAAGTTTCGACCGATGTGTGGAACCCGCAGCCCGGCCATGCACCGCTCGGCCTCGTTTTTGTGGCGTATTGTGGCATCGCTTTGAGAATCTCGACCGTTGTGGACTTCTTGGCTATTCAAGAATCAACAGCTTACGCCGAATCAATCCCCTTTTGTGTTGTGCCCTGACACAAAACCTGTTTCCATACGGCCTCTTTTCCGCAACCTAAACTGTGCCCCTGCAAAGCAGGACTTTTCCTAGAGGCGCGCTGACGCATCACCAGTCCCACAAGGTTCCGTCGAGTTTGCGCAACACGGGCAGATACGCGCGCTGATACGGGAATTTCGCCGCCAGCTTCTCATCGAGATCGACGCCGAGTCCGGGCGCATCGCCGGGAAACATGTAGCCATCTTCAAAACGGTAGCTGTGGGGGAAGACTTCGTCGGTCTCCTTGCCATGCGGCATATGTTCCTGGATGCCGAAGTTGTGGATGGCGAGATCGAAGTGCAGCGCGGCGGCCATGCACACCGGCGAAAGGTCGGTGGGGCCGTGGCATCCGGTGCGGACGTGGTAGAGGCCGGCGAAGTCGGCGATCTTTTTGAGCGCCGTAAAACCGCCGGCGTGGGTGAGCGTCAGCCGCGTGTAGTCGATCCACTGGTTGCGAATCAGCTCGTGCACGTCCCAGATGGAATTAAGCACTTCGCCGGTCGCGATGGGCGTCGTGGTGTGCTCGCGAATCACGCGGAAACCCTCCTGGAATTCGGCGGAAATCGGATCCTCCATCCAGAAAAGATGGAATGGCTCCAGTTCCCTGCCGAGGCGCGCGGCTTCAATGGGGCTCAGGCGGTGATGGCAGTCGTGCAGCAGGTGCAGGTCATCGCCAAACTGTTCGCGCACGCGAGCAAACAATTTCGGGACATGGTTGAGATACTTCTCGGTCGACCAACGGCTCTCCGACGGCAGGCCACGCTCGGCGGGCTCATACGGCTGGCCGCCTTTCGGCACGCCGTAGGTCGCGTCGAGGCCGGGAATACCGCTCTGCACGCGGATGGCTTTGTAGCCCATCGCCAGGTGTCGGGCCACGTCGTCGCAGGCCTCGTCGATGCCGGCACCATGGGCGTGCGCGTAAACCAGCACGCCGTCGCGGCTCCTGCCGCCAAGCAGGTTGTAGACGGGCGTGCTGAGCGCCTTGCCTTTGATGTCCCACAGCGCCATATCTACGGCGGCAATCGCCGACATGGTGACGGGGCCGCGCCGCCAGTACGCGCCGCGATAGAGGTACTGCCAGATGTCTTCCGTCTGAAACGGGTCGCGATGGAGGATGCAGGGAATCACGTGCTCGCTGAGATAGCTGGCGACGGCCAGCTCGCGTCCGTTGAGCGTGCCGTCGCCCAGGCCGTAGATGCCTTCGTCGGTCTCGATCTTCAGCGTGACGAAGTTGCGCCCCGGCGAACAGATGTTGACGGAGGCTTTCGCGATCTTCATGGGCGCGGTGTTCCTGGGGCGGCGCTGGACGGAGCGACGATCTGGGGCGTGATTTCCATGTAGTCGATGGGCGCGGGCTCGCCGTCGTCGGGGTGGCCCTCGATAGTCAGGACGTCTCCAGGGCGCAGCGGCACACCACGGAGAGTGTAGCGCGTTGAAGTGTCTCCGTTGGGGGCTTGACCGGGCAGTGTGTTGTCCGCCGTCCAGGACGCGATGGGTTGCCGATTCAGGAGCAGCTGGAATGTCGATGCGCCCTGGCGGTAATCGAAATACTGGACCGCGACGGTATACCAGCCTGGTGCGCGATCGAAATGCGCCGCAGCTGTGCACACGGCACGGTCCCTGCACACATACGCCTTGCCATCGGAGGCTGTCTCCCAGGGGGTGACATCGATGGGCGTGTAACCGTCAAGCTGCATTTGCGCCGCGGTGATGCGATTGGGATCGTGGTCGATGCGGTGCTGGTCGTCGGGGATGCCGGACATCTTTTTGAACCAACGGTCGATGGCATCGCGCCAGACGATGGCGTGGCCCGCCTGGTATTCGAGCAGGCCCAGCGTTTTTTCGTAGCGTTCCGGATCGATCAGGCCGTCCAGCGTCTGCCATTGGCGCACCAGGCCCGCGGCTTCTTCGGCGCCCTCGTAGTGGAGATCGTAGATGGTCTGGATGACGGTCCTGCCGGTGTGCAGCCGATA
>JASHPM010000209.1 GCA_030038115.1 Acidobacteriaceae bacterium
GCAGGCAAATATGAAGCGGCCCGCGCCACCGCCAGTCAGTATCAGGACATCTTTGGCCGCGGCAATTTCTTTCTCGAAATCCAGGACCAGGGCCTTGAACTCGAGAAGAAAATCCACGCCGACCTTTTCCGCCTCGAAAAAGAGCTCGACATCCCGCTGGTCGCCACCAACGACAGCCACTATCTTTGCGAAGACGACGCTCACGCGCACGAGGTCCTGCTGTGCGTGCAGACCCTCGACTCCATCAACAACCCTAAGCGTTTCAAGTTCGATTCCGGCCAGTTCTTCGTCAAGTCCGCTGCGGAGATGGAGCGCCTCTTCACGCATGCGCCGCAGGTGGTCAGCCGCACCATGCAGTTCGCCGAACGCTGCCATCTGAAGCTGAGCAAGGTCGACAACCCGTTCCCGGAATTCGCCGTCCCGCCCGGTCACACCATCGACACCTACTTCGAGGAGGTTTGCCGCAACGGGCTGAAGAGGCGCCTCGAAACGGCGATCCGGAACCTCGAAGCGCGCGGAGTGCTGCGCACGCCGCTGCATGAATATGAATCCCGGCTGAACTTCGAGATCGGCATTATCAAGCAGATGAAGTACTCGGGCTACTTCCTCATCGTGTGGGATTTCATCAAATACGCGCGGGACCATGGGATTCCCGTGGGGCCGGGAAGAGGCTCGGCGACGGGTTCGCTGGTCGCCTATGCGATGGAGATTACCAACATTGACCCGATGCAGAATGTGCTGCTCTTCGAGCGTTTTCTCAACCCGGAACGCGTGACCATGCCGGATATCGATGTGGACTTCTGCCAGAATCGCCGCGGCGAAGTCATCGACTACGTCACGCGCAAGTATGGCCGCGAGCAGGTGGCGCAGATCATCACCTTCAACACCATGGCCGCCAGAGCCGCTATCAAGGACGTCGGCCGCGCTCTCGACATGCCCTACGGCGACGTCGACCGCATCGCCAAGCTCGTGCCTGCTACCATCGGCATCACCATCGAGCAGGCCCTCAAGGATTCGCCGCCGCTTCAGGAAGCCTACCAGGGCACGCCACAGATTCGTGAGCTGATTGACACGGCCAGGAAGCTCGAAGGCCTGGCGCGCGGGGCGGGCGTCCACGCTTCCGCGGTTGTCATTGCGCCGCAGCCGCTCACCGAGCTGGTGCCGCTGAGCAGAACAAAGAATGACGAAATCGTGACCGCCTACGACATGAAAGCGGTCGAAAAAATGGGCCTCCTGAAAATGGACTTCCTGGGCCTTGCGACGCTGACTGTGATCGCCGATTGCCTCAGGCTGATCGAGCAGACCCGCGGGGAGAAGCTGGATATCGAGATGGTTCCGCTGGACGATCCGGAGACCTTCAGGAGGGTTTTTCATACCGCGCTCACCTCGGGGATTTTTCAGTTTGAGTCGGGTGGCATGCGGGACGTTTTGCGCCGGTACAAACCGGATACGGTGGAAGAACTGACGGCACTGAATGCGCTCTATCGTCCGGGCCCGATGGATATGATCGACGACTTCATCGAGCGCAAGTGGGGGCGTCGCAAGGTGGAGTTCCTGCTGCCGGAGCTGGAGGGAATTCTGAAGGATTCCCTCGGCGTCATCGTTTATCAGGAACAAGTGATGCGCATCGCCAACGTGCTCGCCAGCTACTCCCTGGGCGAAGCCGACCTGCTCCGCCGCGCCATGGGCAAAAAGGATCCCAGGGCTATGGCCGAGCAGCACGACCGGTTCATGAACGGTGCTGCGGCGCTGGGGCATCCCCGGGCCGAGGTTGCCGAGATCTTCGACCAGATGGCGAAATTCTCCGGCTACGGTTTCAACAAGTCGCACTCCGCGGCCTACGCTCTGGTGGCCTATCAAACCGCGTACCTGAAAACGCACTATCCCGTCGAATTCATGTCGGCGCTGCTCACCTCGGAAATCTCCAAGCCCGAAAACGTCGTCAAGTACATCAAGGAATGCCGCGAGATGGAGATCGCCGTCGAACCGCCCGACGTTCGCTTCAGCGACGCCGACTTTACCCCGCACGGTGACGCGATTCGCTTCGGTCTCACCGCCATCAAAAATGTCGGACGCAACGCCATCGATTCCATCCTCGCCGCCCGCGCCGAGCTCGCCGCGGAAGGGAAGAGCCTCGCCTCCTTCCAGGACTTTTGCGAGAAAATCGACCTCCGCCTGCTCAACAAGCGCGTCATCGAATCCCTCATCAAGGCCGGCGCACTCGATTCTTTCGGCCGCCGTGCGCAGCTCCTCGCCGCTGTCGACAAAACCATGGAGCGCGCGCAGAAAGCCCAGCGCGATGTCGCCGCCGGCCAGGGCGGCCTCTTCGGAATCTTCAGCGCCCCCGCCGACGGCGCCAGGCACGACGACTTGCCCAACGTCCCCGATATGGAAGAGAGCCAGCGCCTCGCTGCCGAAAAGGAAGTCCTCGGCTTCTTCGTCTCCGGCCATCCCCTCGACAAATATGCCGAGAAGCTCCGCAACCTCCCGGGTGTGGTCGATGTTGCGTCCGCGCTCGAAATGAAGCCCGCGCCCTCCAACGGCCGCCGCGGTCAGGCCCCCGAAAATGAAATCGCCATCGCCGGGGTCATCCTCGGCCTCAAAGTCGCAAAATCGAAGCGCTCCGGCGAACTCTACGCACAGGCCGCGCTCGAAGACGCCTCCGGCAAGATCGACCTCATCTGTTTCCCCAAAGATTATGAACGCCTCGCGCAATCGCTGCGCATCGAAGTCCCCGTGCTGGTGCGCGGCCAGCTCCGCGCCGAAGAAGACGCCGCGCCCAAGCTCTGCGTCTCTTCCATCCAGGCGCTCGAAGACGTAAAGGTTCGCCTCCCCAACAACGTGCGCATCCGCATCCCGCTCGATCGCGTCAGCGAAACCACCCTCGTCGAGTTGCACGACCTGGTCGTTTCCGCGCCCGGCCCGGCGCGCCTCATGCTCAATGTCGAGCAGCGCGGGCAGTACTGCGTCGTCATGGAGCCCGAAGGCATCACCGTCGCCGCCGACCGCGCCTTCATCGACAAAGCTGAGCTGCTCCTCGGCCGCGGCATGGTCCAGGCTGTGGAATAAAGCTCCGTATCAGTTACAAATCTCGGCGCCGCTGGCCACCCGCACCCCTCCATCTACAATGCTCACGTGATCGATTCCGCTCTCGATGCGCCCGCGCACGCCCCGCATCGCCGCTGGCGCATCGCGGTCCTTCTCGGCATCGGAGTCCTCGTCAACTTCTTCGACCGCGTCAATGTGTCCGTCGCGTTTGATGCGCTGCATACCAGCTGGGGCGTCACCGCCGTCACCTTCGGCTATCTCGCCAGCGCCTATAACTGGACCTACGCCGTCCTCCAGATTCCCATCGGCGTCATGCTCGACCGCTTCGGCGTACGCCGCGTCGGCCGCGTCGCCACATTCCTTTGGAGCATGGCCTCTTTCGCCTCCGGCCTCGCGACCGGCGTGTACAGCTTCCTTGCCGCGCGCCTGCTGCTCGGCATCGGCGAAGCTCCAACCTTCCCCGCCAACGCCAAAGCCGTCGGCTACTGGTTCCCGGAACAAGAGCGCAGCTTCGCCACCTCCCTCAATGACGCTGCCGCCAAATTCGCCTCCGCCATCGGCGTCCCCATCCTCGGCCTGCTCCTCATCCATTTCGGCTGGCGGTGGAGCTTCATCTTCACCGGCTTCATCAGCTTCCTCTACTTCATGCTCTTCTGGGGTGTCTACCGCAATCCCAGTGAAGACGCGCGCCTCAGCCCCGCCGAGCGCCAACATCTCGCCGCAGGCAACGCCCAGCCCGAATCCGCGCCCGCAAATCGGGTGACAAATCGGGTGACTTCCCCCGCCTATGGCGCGCCGCTCCTCTATCTGCTCCGTCAACCGCAGGTCATCGGCGCCACCATCGGCTTCGCCGCCTACAACTACGTCTTCTACCTGGTGCTCACCTGGCTGCCCACGTATCTCTCCATGAGCCTGCACGTCGACCTGCTCCACTCCGCATTCGACACCAGCATCCCGTGGCTCGTCGCCACCGTCACCGACCTCCTCGTCGGCGGCTGGATGGTCGATGCCCTCGTCCGTCGTGCCCTGGCGC
>JASHPM010000023.1 GCA_030038115.1 Acidobacteriaceae bacterium
GGATTCGAAGCCGCGGCGGCCGCGATCGAGATGGCCTCGCTGCGCGGAAAAATCGCGGGGCAGCGAGCATGACGCTGGTCGGCAAACGCCGCAAATCCCGCGAACTTGCCATGCAGATGCTCTTCCAGGCCGACGTGGGACGGCAAAGTGCCGACGAGGTGCGCAAAACTTTTTGGCAGACACGCGACGACGTCGACCCCGGCGCGCGCGGCTTTGCCGACGATCTTTTTCGCGTGGCCACGGCGCGCGAAGCGGAAATTGACGGGCTCCTCGAGCAGCACTCGAAAAACTGGCGCCTGAACCGCATGCCGGCGGTCGATCGGAACCTGCTGCGCATGGCGGTTGCGGAGCTGCTTGGTTTTCCCGGCACCCCGGCGCCCATCGTCATCGACGAGGCGCTGGAGATCGCGCGCCGTTATTCGGCGCCCGAGTCCATCGATTTTCTCAACGGGGTGCTCGATGCCATCGCGAAGAGCAGGACCTAAGCGCGGGCTGTTCTCGCGCATCTATGATCGGGACTGCTGACTGCGCGCCATGAAGATTCTTGCCTGGCTGATGGAGACGTTTATCACAACCTTCGGGATTACGCGGCCGCGGCCAGAGCAGGAGCGCACCGCACAGCTTCTCATCGGAGGCTTTCTGCTGGCGGTCATCGTGACGGTCGCGGCGATTACGATCTTTCTGCTTGTCGAAATTCACGCCGGACACTGAGGCGCTTTGCGCGCGTGAGCGCAGCGAAGGATTGGGTGACCCCGACCGCCCGAGAGGGGTTCGGGAAAGTGAATGGAAGCGCGCGAGCCGCTCAATTGCTCGAAGGCGGCGTGGGCGGCGGCTTCACATTGCCGCAGTCGGGGCCCTTGTAGACGTACGTCGAGTGCGTGGTGGTATTCATGGTCTGGCCGTTGGGCATGGTTACCGTCATCTCCACCGTGGTTTTGACTGTGTTGGCATCCACAAACGTGCTCTGGACCTTTCCGGTCATATTCATTCTTCCGGTGCAGGTCACATTGGCGGTCATGCCGGTCGTCGTAATCGATACATTCGATGTCTGGCACCCGGCCTGCGAGTTGCTGTAGCCGCCGCCGTACTTATCGATCATGGCCTGCGTCACGCACACCTGCCCCGTGTGCGGGGGCATCGCCGGCGCTCCCGCCATGCCCATGTCCATTTGCATGGTTACCTCATACAGGCCCGGCTTTTGCTTCACCTGGCCCTGCGCGGTGGCCGCAAGGGCAATGCAACAACATCCCAATATCGTCCCAACCAGGGTTCTGTTCACAAAACCTCCTCGTCGCGCAGAAAGGGGAAGCGCGTTCTTAGCCGGAATTTCCGTTTTGCCTTGCGGCTACGGTTGCCGAGATCAGCCTTGATGGTTTCGAGATGCGTGAAAGGTTCCTTCTCAACACTCCGCGGTGTTTCGCCGGCATGCGGCACAGTGTAAACCAACTCGACCAGAGGTGACACTGGATGTTCTGTTGACTGGGAGGCAGGCGGTAAGCTGTTGATTTTATGGTGACCCCGGGAAGACTCGAACTTGAGGCGCTTTGCGGGCGTGAGCGCAGCGAGAGCCCGCAGCCGAAATCCTGAGCGCAGCGAAAGATCTGGTTGATCGCGGCCGCCTGAGAAGGCTGGTGACCCCGGGAAGACTCGAACTTGAGGCGCGTTGCGGGCGTGAGCGGAGCGAAAGCCCGGAGCCGAAATCCTGAGCGCAGCGAAGGATCTCACCGATCACGGCCGCGTGAGAAGGCTGGTGACCCCGGGAAGACTCGAACTTCCGACACGCAGTTTAGGAAACTGCTGCTCTATCCACCTGAGCTACGGGGCCACTTCTTGTAAATCATTGCTATTAAATGATTTAATTCGATTTTTCCGCAAACTTACCGAAGGCCTCTTTTCGCTGGTGACCGATTTAGTGACCAGTTCATTTTCGCGCTTCGGGGCTTTTCTGCTCTTCGTTGCCGTCTGGCGAGAGTCCGAAAGAGGCACGAGCCGGTCCACGGCGGCACGGTTGTGCTGCGGCGCGAGGTGCGCGTAACGCATCGTCATCTGGATGCTGCTGTGTCCCATCAGTTCGGCAACCGTGCGGAGGTCAACCCCCGCCATCACCAGCCTACTTGCAAAAGTATGACGGTTGCAATGCCAGGAGTAGTCCTTGATCTTCGCCGCGGTCAGCGCTTCGTTGAACCAGCGCCGGTAGTTGTGCTGCGGGTCGCGGCCGGCGTCCCGAAACACGAAAACCTGATCGGCGTGATCCACCCCTTTCTCTTTCTTTTTGGCCGCGTAGTCCTGCTGCGCTCGTTTTCGATCCTGCAGGGCATTGCAGGCAATTGCATTGAGTGGAAGGTGGCGCGCTTTACCGGACTTTGTCCTGGGCAGCGAAATCAGGCGGCGTTCAAGCGATACATCCCGCCATTGCAGTTGGAACTGCTCGCCTGCCCTCATCCCTGTGTGAATCGACACAAGGAAGGCTGGGATGTGCTGTGCCCAGCTCTTGTGGAGGGCAGCCAATAGCCGCGTCTCCTCAGCGGCGCTCAGGAAGCGGAGGCGCTCATTGTGTTCGGGCTTCGCCTTGACCAGCGTGGCGGGGTTAACCGCTAGCACATGATTCTCGACGGCCTTGCGAAAAACAAGCGAGAAGGCGTCCCGATAGCGATTCCGCGTCGCCGGAGTCCATTCGCGCTCTTCGCTCTGCCCCAGCAGCCAGGACTGAATGTCCTCGCTCGTGATCCCTTCTGCTGGCAGTTCATTGAAGTGCTCGCCAATATTCTTGAGCTTGATAACAAACTGATGATGGTGCTGGGGCGTGTGGCTTTCTTCCGAGAAGAGCTTCGCCTTCTCAGCCAGTTCTCCAGGCAATTATCCCCGCACGTCAAGTACAATGGGGAGGCCGTGACAGGGGAGTAGAATTGGGCAAATGAAAAACCCGCCTGCCAGGGCGGGTCATTCGGTCTGCCTCATGTCGATTCAGATCATAGCATGAGGTGTGCCCGTGACTAC
>JASHPM010000210.1 GCA_030038115.1 Acidobacteriaceae bacterium
ACATGCTGCGTAAAGTGGTTGATTTTCGCAAAGAGAGATTTCAGGCGTGCTCGACCTTTCTCTTGCTTCCAGACCCAACCGGCCGCTCGGCCCCAGCCCTGCCGTCCGCGCCGTGCTCGGTCTTTCCATCCAGCAAATCGAGCGCGTGCGGCAGTACCGGCAGCGCGGCGCGCAGGGAGCTGACCGCCCCCGCCGGACTCCCCGGAACATTCAGGATCACTGCGGTGCCGAGCGTCCCGCAAACTGCCCGGCTCAGCGCCGCCAGCGGAGTCTCTCTGCGGCCCTCGGCGCGCATCAGCTCCGCCACCCCCTCCAGCAGCCGCTCGCACACCGCCCGCGTCGCCTCCGGCGTAACATCTCGTGCTCCGATGCCGGTTCCTCCCGTAGTAACCACCAGCCGAGCCGGCCCGGCTGCATCCCGTAATGCGTCTTGGATCGCCTTTCGCTCGTCTGGAACCGTAACGCGCAACACCGTCTCAAATCCATTTGCGTCCAACGTACGGGCCACGGCCGGACCCGAAAGGTCCTCCCGTGAACCCTGCGAGCAGGCGTCGCTCACCGTGATCACTGCGGCCGTCCTGGTTCGCGATGGATGAGACTTTTGGGTCACCCTTTCGATTGTACAAACTGCGGTAAGTCTCTCGATTTGATGAGAAAATAGACATTAGCCTTCGTTGCGTTCCCCTGTCAGCCCGTATTGGGCCCCGGTTGGAGCCGCGCAGAACCGAAGTACACCAGGAATGCCGATTCGCCTGAACCTGACCGACGCACCGGCCACGGAGCCGAAAGCCGACCCGATAGCCGGGCCGAAAGCCGATCCGGCCACGCCCACCGGTCCTCTCGGCCTGACCGTCGAAGCGCCTCCCGAGGAGCCGGCCCCGAAATCTGCCGACCCAGGCCTGCGCATAGGGCCGTTGCTCAACGGCTCCGGCAACTTACCCTATTATCGTCGCTACCGCTACGAAGAGCTCGACCACACTGACCTGCTGAACGTCATCGACGAGCTGGAAGGCAGCCGCAACTGGGTCAGCCTCCGCGAAAAGCTGTGGATTGCCCTCGTCATCCACCTGCTCATTGCCTGGTATCTCTTCTACGGGCCCAAATACATCTACCACGTCCGCGTCGTCGATCCGTCGGTGATCATGAAGCAGCGGCAGAAGGATCTGACCTTCCTCGACCTGCCCCCCGATGCGCTCAAGGAAGTCAAGCCCAGGCCGACGACCACGCTCTCCGACAAGAACCGCGTCGCGGAGACGCCCAAGCCCACCCTCGACCGCAAGACGCTCGAGGAACTGGAAGCCATGAAGCGCGCGGGACCCCCCGAGCCGGCCCCGCAGCCCAGCCAGGCGCCCGTCGCGCCCGCCCCAGCTCCGCAGCCGCAGGGCCAGGTCGCGGAACAGCACCCGCCCACGCCCCCCGCCCAGCCGTTGCCGCAGAACAACCAGGCCAAACTGGAAGCCCCGCCCGTGGCCCCGCAGCCCAACTTCCGCACCGGCAGCCCCACCAGCCCCAACGAACAGCTGCAGCAGGCCATGCGCCAGGCCATGCAGGGCAGAGGCCAGTATGGCGGTGACAGCGGTGCAGGCGTGCCCTCCCAGCATCCCGGCATGAACGGCGCGGTCGACATCCTCAGTGACACCATGGGATGGGATTACGGCCCCTATATCCAGCGCGTGGTCTGGGACACCGAGCGCGCCTGGTGGCCCATCATCCCCGAATCCGCCCGCCCGCCCCTCGACAAGCAGGGCAAGGTCATGATCCGCTTCAAAATCATGCCCGACGGCAGCGTCACCGACATGCAGCTCGAAGGCCCCTCCGGCGACGTTGCGCTGGACCGCGCGGCGTGGGCCGGCATCACCGGCGCTGCGCCTTTCCCGCCCATCCCCAAAGCCTTCAAAGGCCCGTTCCTCGAACTGCGTTTCTACTTCCTCTACAACATTCGTCCCGGAGAGGAATAACCGTGTCCGGAACGCCCGAGCCGGATCGGCTGCGGCGTCAGCAGATTCTCGGCATTTTGCTGGTCGTCGTGGCCATTCTGCTGTTCACTCTGCTGCGCGCCGACTGGCGCAACATTTTCCCTCCCGGCTGGTGGCGCTGGTAAGCAGCTTGATTCCCTATACACAAAGAATTAAGATTTATACACATCGGAGATAATCCATGCGCACCAACATCGACATCGACGACAAGCTTATGGCTCAGGCCATGCGCGCCAGCGGCGCAGCCACCAAGAAGGCCGCGGTGGAAGAGGCCCTGCGCGCTCTGATCAGGCTGCACGGACAAGCTTCCATTCGCCGGCTTCGTGGCACGGTGAAATGGGAAGGCGACCTGAAACAGTCGCGGCAGGGCCGTTTCCCCGAGTAACCCGTCCATGGTTATCGTGGATTCGTCTGTGTGGATCGACTACTTCGCGGACGCCCGGAATCGCCAGACTTCGTGGATCGAGAGAGACGCGGAGACCGAGTTCCTTGGTCTGACCGATCTGATTTTCTGCGAAGTGCTCCAGGGAACCCGCGACGACTTCACCTTCGCGCGGGTCCGTGTTGCCTTATCAAAGCTGAAGATATTCGAGACGGGTGGTACCGCG
>JASHPM010000211.1 GCA_030038115.1 Acidobacteriaceae bacterium
TCGGGACTGGCCACGAACGCCAACATGGTTTCCAGATAGGCCAGTGCGATCAGCACCCACATGCCCAGCGAAAGCGCAGCCGCAACGCCAAAATCGGAGAACGACCGGATCGTGTCGAGTCCTGAATGAAACGCCTGAATCTTTTCCTCCACGGCATGGCCGAAATTCCTGGATACCACGCTGAACACGCGTCCGAAAAACACAGGGACTGCGTTGCCCGACAGCCGAACCACCACCAGAAACAGGGTGCCGAGAATCGTGAGCGCCAAACCCCAGTAGCCGGCCTTTCTCACGATATCGGCATGCGGCAGCCCGCCTCGCGGAGACAGCAGAATCGCTGCACACGTGATCAGTGCCATCGATCCCGCGTCGAAAAGCCGCTCCACAATGTACACGGCAATCTGCGAGCTGAGTGGCAAGCCGGTCTTTTTGGAAACCAGGTAAGGACGCACCAGATCGGCAACGCGCCCGATCAGCGCCACCGCCGTAAAGCCCATCACCTGGGTGCCCAGCAACGACAGCGGCGCCAGCTTCTTCTTATGTCGGACCAGCCAAACCCATCGAACCGATCGCACCAGATAGCCGGCGTAGATGCAGCCCAGCGCGAGGACGATTTTCCGCCAGTCAGCCATCCGCAGCTGCTGACCGAACACGTGCCAGTCGAAATGAATGCGATGACGTCCGAACCAAACCAGCGCGGCCACTGCCAGCACAAGGAGGATCACGACAATCCGGGTTCTGTTCGATTTCAAATCATCGCTCCAGGGGAGAAAGAAGGCGCACAGCGTCGTCAGCGCGTTGCGGAGGACCGCAACTCAGTCTGATGCCGCAGTGCATACCGGCGATTGTATTCGTGGATCACGCGCGCCACGTAAGCGCGGGTTTCGCGATAAGGCGGGATGCCGTGCCAGTGATCCACTGCCGCGGGACCGGCGTTGTACGCCGCCAGCGCCAACAGAAGATTGTCGTTGTATCGCCTGAGCAGCCAATCCAGGTACGCGGTTCCGCCTTGAATGTTTTCGCCGGGCACAAAACTGTCTGCCACGCCCAGGTCGGACGCTGTTCCAGGCATCAGCTGCATCAGCCCTTGTGCTCCCGCGCGGCTTACGGCACGCGGATGACCGGCGCTTTCTTCGCGGACCACGCTGGCCAGCAGATCGGCATCGAGATTGTAGGCTGTTCCGGCTTTGGCCAGCATCGGTCGCAGATCGGCGTCCGAAAGCTTTTCATCCACGGCCGTCGCGGACTTTGGCGCCTCAGGCGCAACCGGCTTCGCCAAATCCACTCGTTCGTCCGACACGATGTCCGACGCATCGACTTCAAGGTAGCTGGAGTTCGCCGCATCGACATACAGCCGCACCTTGTCGCCGTAGGTTTCGCGATGATCGCAGAAAAGATCGAAGCCGTTCCTCAGCGTCACGTGTTCGGCAGCGTGCGCAGCGGCGCCAAGGCAGCAAGCCGCCAACACGGCGCACCAGGATTTTCCGGCCAGGCGGCGCATTTCTCTTTACTCTACCATTCTCAGACGCAGAGCCAGAAGAAACCGCTCAGCCACGAAAGCAGCAGTAACTGATTACTGATGTGGGATTTGCATCGACGGCGCGTTCGCTGCGCGAGCCCCAGGATGCGCCAAAACCCCCTCAACCACCTGGGCCACGCCATCCTCGTCATTCGCGGGCGCAACTTCCCATTTTCGCCGTCGCGCCAGCTCCACCAGATCGGGTGCGCCATTGGCCACCACAACGGCTCGACCTGCAAATTCCAGCATCTCCAGATCATTCCAGTTGTCGCCGATCGCCAGAACCTCTTCAGGCGCCAAGCCACGTTGCCGGGCCAGCTTGCCGAGCGCTGCGCCTTTCGAGCAGTCTGGCGGCAGAATGTCGAGAATGGTCAGATCGCGCGACGGATATTCCGTGCGATGCATCTCGATCGAGGAAGCCAGTTCGCTCTCCGCCAGCCATTCTTCCGCGCGGCGCATCTCCTCAACGCCACCGCAAACCATGCCCTGTACCGGCGCTTCGCCCTGTTCGAACGCGCGCTCCAGCGGTCGAACCTCGCGAATCCACCGACGGTTCGCTTCTGCCCACACGCTGACTCGCGCATTCAGCGCCTCCAGCGATTCCAGCACCAATTCTCCTGGCCCTTCGCGATCGAATGTGAACACGGTTGTTCCCAGCGGCCGCAGCGCCGGACACAGTGCTCGCGCCGTTTCCACCGGTAACAAAAACCGATCGATCGGCTGGCCAGCCATGGTGCGCGTCACGGTTCCATTTGAAGTGATGAGCACCGTTTCCGGCTTTAGTCCGACCGGCTCGATCAGCGGCATCGCATAGGCCTGGCGCCGTCCCGTGGCAATCACAATTTCGATTCCAGCGGCCTCGGCGGCCCGCAGCGCGCGGCGGTTTCGCCGGCTCACAACGCTTCCGGGCGAAGGCAACAGAGTGCCATCAATATCGACGGCGATCATTCTGATGGTTGGGGCCATGTGGTTTTAGTGTAGGCGAACCTCTTCAATCGGCTGTGACTCAGCGCCGCTCGCGAAAGAACTCGCGCAGCAACTCGCCGCACTCTTCTGCCAGAATGTCCGGCGTTAGCTTCATCTGGTGGTTCAGCTTCGGATGATTCAGCACTTCCAGCACGGATCCGGCCGCTCCTGCCTTTGAATCAGCCGCTCCATATACCAGCCGTGCCACCCGCGCATGAATCATCGCGCCGGCGCACATAGCGCACGGCTCCAGCGTGACGTACAGCTCGCAATCGGCCAGCCGGTAGTTGCTCAGCGCTCGCGCCGCTGCTCGCAACGCCACCATCTCCGCGTGCGCGGAGGGATCCGTGTCGCGCAGCACCCGGTTCTGTCCCCGCGCCACAATCTCGCCGCCGATCACGGCCACTGCGCCAATCGGGACCTCGCCCGCCTCGGCGGCAGCTCGCGCCTCAGCGAGAGCAACACGCATCAGATTCTCGTCGGCCTCAGTCATGGTGTCCATGGTACGGCGTCACTCCGAAAAATCACCTGCAATTCCCCGTCGCGCGCATGGACTTCATGGCGCCGGTTGCTGTTGCGTCATGCAGTGCAGAGCGCCCAGGCCCCAGATCAAATCTCCACAATAGACACCCACCACCTCGCGGGATGGAAACGCCTCCGCGAGAATATTGAGAGCCCTGCGATCGGCGGAGCAGTTGAAAGTTGGCACGAGCACAAGATCGTTGGCAATATAAAAATTCGCGTAGCTCGCCGGCAGACGCTGTCCCCGAAAGACAACCGGCGGCGGCATTGGCAGCTCGATAATCTCGAATGCCTTGCCATCGAGATTCCGCGCCGATCTTAGCCGTTCCAGATTCTCCTCGAGCGGCAAGTGGTTTTCGTCGCCGGCATTCGGCTCAACGACGGTTACAATTGTGTTCGGCCCCACAAACCGCGTAATGTCGTCCACGTGACCGTGCGTGTCGTCGCCCGCGATCCCACGGTTCATCCACAGCACCCGATCGATTCCCAGATAATCGTGAAACACCTGCTCCAGTTGTTCCCGTCGCATGCCCGGGTTTCGTTGCTGCACCTCGCTGAGCAGGCATTCCTCCGTCGTAATCAGCGTGCCGGCGCCGTTCACGTCAATCGAACCGCCCTCCAGTACTACGCGATGCGCGCCCGCGGGCGTCTCGATCGTCGGCTCCCATTGCGATATGCCCAGCAGCTCCGCGACCCGTTCCGGAACTTTGTCATCCAGATGCCAGTCCGGATACTTGGCCCAGGCATTGAACTTCCAATTCGTCACCGCTATGGTATCTTTTTCGGATCTGGCCTCACTCGTGATCGGCTTCCGCACGAAAATCGGCCCCGAATCCCGCGTCCATACCCGATCCGTCGGCTCCCGATGGAAATACACCCGTGCCGGATTGGCGCCCGCAGCCCTCAGAGTGTTTCGCGCCCGCTTTTCCGCCGCGGCATCGTCTACTAGGATGCGAACATCTTCCACCCGTGCCAGATGTCCAACGATATCCGCGTATACCCATGGGATCGGTTGAAATTTGCCCGGCCAATCCTCAGCATTGTGCGGCCACGCAATCCATGTTGCCTCGTGCGGTTCAAACTCTGCGGGCATCCGATAGCTCAGCTCGCGCGGCGTTCCCTCCATGATCCGCGAGCCTCTGGCTCCCTCGCTCATTCGCCGTCGCCATCCAGAAAGCGGCTGAGAATCGGCGCATACGCATCGATGCGCCTGTCACGGAGAAACGGCCAGTTGCGCCGCGTGTCTTCCATCTTGCCCGGATCGATCTCCCCGATCAAAATCTCTTCTCGATCGTGCGTCGCCATGGCGATCACGCGCCCGAATGGATCCGCCAGGAACGACCCACCCCAGAACTCCAGCCCAGGACCCTCCACGCGATTCCCCCGCACATCCCCGTGTTCCACGCCTACGCGGTTCACTGCAGCAACATAAACGCCATTCGCGATGGCATGCGCGCGCTGGATGGTCTGCCATGCCTCATATTGCGTCGTGCCGAATTCGTCCTTCTCGCGCGGATGCCACCCAATCGCGGTTGGGTAAAAAAGAACGCTTGCCCCCTGCAACGCCGTGATCCTGGCGCCCTCCGGATACCACTGATCCCAGCAAATCAGCGTCCCAATCCGCCCTGCCGACGTATCGAACGCCCGAAAACCCAGATCCCCCGGCGTGAAATAGAACTTTTCGTAGTAAAGCGGATCGTCCGGGATATGCATTTTCCGATACAGCCCGGCAATTCGTCCGTCCCTTTCCAGAACCACCGCGCTGTTGTGGTACAGTCCCGGCACACGGCGCTCAAACAATGACGCAATAACAACAACCTTCTCCTGGCGCGCCACTGCGCCCAGCTTTTCGGTGCTCGGTCCGGGAATCGGCTCCGCCAGATCGAATAGCGCAATGTCCTCCCGCTGGCAAAAATACTGCGCCCGAAACAGCTCAGGCAGACAAACGACGTCTGCCCCTTCGCGCGCCGCCGAACGCACGCGATCCACCGCCTTCTCCAAATTGGCGTCCGGATCCGGTCCGCAGCTCATTTGCACCAGTCCGACGCGAAATGTGCTGTGTTCTGCCATATTTGTACTCGCTACAGTTACGATTGCCGCAAACATAAGCAAAAGGCGCAGGCCTTGTGGCCCACGCCCCGCTTTAGTTCTCCCGCCATTACTCGAAAATCAGTATCGCCGCCGCAATCGTCGTAGTCCACAGCCCGCGTTTGTCGCCAATCGCCGATTGTGTCACATTTGCGGTGCGAACAATCTTGTTCGAAATGCGATAGATCTCCTTTTTCTCGTCCCAGCTCTTGTCGGGATCGAAATCCACGTCCAGCGTCGTCGCCAGCATCTCCGCCGCCAGCTCTTCGGCGTACTCTCCAGCCTGGTCTTCGGTCTCGCCGAAGCTGTGATGCTCGCTTAAGTAACCGTAAGTGTTACGATCACTCGGAATCGCGACGCCGATGCTCGAGGCCACCAACCGGTGCGGCTCACGTGTCGAGTTCTCCGCCACTACCGCGAATACCACCTCGCCAGGGCTCAGGTATTTCAGCCCCTCTTTACGGCCGATCAGCTTGGCTTGCGGAGGAAAAATCGATGAAACGCGCACCAGATTGTGCGCGGCAACGCCGGCATCACGCAATGCCAGCTCAAAGGAAGTCAGCCGTTCCTTGTGTTTCCCAACGCCCTTGGTAAAAAACAGCCTCCTCGGGACCATGTTTTTTCCCAATTCTCAAGTCCTCCGAAATATCTGATGATCTGCGCTTTCATCCCCACAAAAAACGAACTCCGCTGAAACTTATCACACAAAAGATGCCGCTGAGGACGCCAATTGAACGAATTCACGCCGTTTTCAATCATACGGCACTACGGCCGCGAACGGCGCCGGCTTCGTGATCGCGTTTTTTGAAGGGCTGGGTGGCAATCTCCAGAAATTCCTGCGCTGCTCGCGATAACTGCCGGTCTTTGCGGAAAATCAGCGCCAGATCCCTCGCCAGACGTACGCTATCCAGTGACAGCGGGTGAAGCGTTCCCGTCTGTTCTTCCTCCGCGACATTGGTGCGCGGCAGAAACCCCAGCCCGAGCCCCACTTCAATGTAGCGCTTCAGCATTTCGCTCGATTCCACTTCCATTGCCACCCTTGGCACAATCTCGTTCACCCGGAAGAGCTCGTCCAGCTGTTCGCGCCGGCGCCCATGCGCGGGCAGCAGCAGTGGATACTTCACCGCTTCCTGCAGCCGCACCGTCCCGCGCCCGGTCAGGGGATGCCCCTTTGGCGCCACCAGCACAAGTTCATCCCAGTGGATCGGCTCCACGGTCAGCCGGGTATCGCGCACCGGCATGGAGACCACTCCGAAATCCACCTCGCGATTCACCACGTTCTCCAGCGTGCGTAATCGCTCGGCGCGCACTACGCTCAGCATCACACGCGGATACTGCCGCCGAAACTGCGCGAACACCTGTGGCAATACATAAAGGTGCGTTGCCTCATTCGCGCTGATCGCCAGTTCGCCGCGCGGCGAGCGCTCCTGCTCCGCGATAGCCAGCAGAATGTGCCTCTGGCGCTCCACGCAATACTCGGCAAACGGCTCAAATAACCGGCCAGCCGCCGTGAACGTGACTTTCCCGCCGTCACGGTCGAAAAGGCGTGCTCCCACCTCCTGCTCCAGCGTGCGGATCTGGGCCGAGATGGCTGGTTGTGTGCGGAGAAGCTTCTGTGCAGCTCGCGAAAAGCTCTTCAGGCGGCTGACTTCCAGAAACGTCCGGAGATTCTCGAAATCCATTGTTGATCAATAAGGATATGCGGCGCGGCCACGGCTCACAAGCGTTTTCACAGCCGGTCAGAGCATTTTCAATCTTACTGTGCGGTGTTGAGATTGGCTTTGTGCGCCATCCTTCGACGGAACGGCCACGCCAAAATCATTCCTCGCCGGTGCCCCCGAAAATGAAAATGCCTTTAGTGCCCGGCCATCTCCTCAGGCGCCGGCTGTCTGCGCGGCGGACGCCGCATGATAAACGGCAGAGGAATCAGGCAGGCGATGATCAGACTGAGCCCCCAGAACGCGTTTTCGTAGCTCAGCATCTGTGCCTGCCGGTTCAGCGTTTGCCACGCATCGCCGATCGCAAATTGTTTCGCGGCGTCGGCGCTCTGCCCCAGTCGTTCCAGCGCCTCCCGTGTTAAGTCCACAAAGCGCGAATACCGCAGGCTGCCGGCCACCGCATGGGCGCCAAGGTTCGAAATATGCGTTTGTCTTGTTCGCTCCAGAAAAGTGGTCAGCAGCGCCGTGCCTACTGACCCACCAATATTGCGGGCGAAATTCGAGAAGCTCGAAATCTGATTGTTCTTGTTGCGCGGCACACCCAGATAGTTCAGCGTGCTGATAGGAATGAAAACAAATGACAAACCCATCACCTGGTAGGCGCGCCACCATGTTATCTGCCCAAATGAGACGTTCAGATCGAGTCGAGTCAGGTTGAACAGTCCTGCGGCCGTAATGCCATAGCCAATTGCCACCAGCAGGCGCGGGTCGAGTTTATTGCTGCTGACAATACGGCCCGCGATCGGCATCGTACACATCAGCACCAGCGCCCCGGGCGACAACACCATCCCGGCTCTCTCCGCGGTATACCCAAGCAGCACCTGCAAAAACTGCGGGATCAGCACCGTGGTCCCAAACAGCACCATACCCAGCACAAATTGCAGGAAAACAGCAGTTCCAAAATTGCGATTCTGGAGTAGCCGAATATCGACGATCGGATCGTCATGCCGCCATTCCCACCAGACAAAAACCACCAGCGCACAGGCCGCGACAATGGCGAAGGCTGTGATGTTTGGATCGCCAAACCAGTCCTTCTCCTGCCCTTTATCCAGCACAAACTCGAGGCAGCCAACGCCAACCGATATGAGCCCCAGACCCATAAAATCCACTCGTCCCGATACCCGTTGTTCTTCTTTCAGATAAGGAGGGTCTTCGACCATGCGCTGGGTCAGGAACAGCGAAAGCAGGCCGACGGGCAAGTTGATAAAGAAGATCCAGTGCCAGTTGAAATTGTCCGTGATCCATCCGCCCAGCGTTGGGCCAATTGCCGGAGCCACGACCACCGCCATCCCGTAGACCGCGAAGGCCTGCCCGCGTTTGCTCACCGGGAACGTGTCGGCGAGAATCGCCTGCTCGCTGGGTGCCAGTCCCCCACCTCCTATGCCCTGCAGTACGCGGAAGAACACAAGCAGGGGTAGAGAGCCGGCAAAGCCGCACAACATGGAACACCCGGTGAACAGCATCACGCAGGTCATGTAAAACCGCTTCCGCCCCATACGCGCCATCAGCCAGCCGGAGATAGGCAGGATCACCGCGCTCGAGACGAGGTAGCTGGTCAGCACCCACGTAGCCTCTTCCTGGCTCGCGCCCAGCGTGCCTGCCATGTGTGGCAGGGCGACGTTGGCAATGGAGGTGTCCAGTACCTCCATAAACGTCGCCATGGTGACCGTCAGCGCCACCAGCCAGGGATTATGGCTCGGCTTCCAGTTGGCCTCGTCGTAATGCAGTTCCGCCAAATGACCGTCCGTGTCGTGCAGTGATTTTCC
>JASHPM010000212.1 GCA_030038115.1 Acidobacteriaceae bacterium
TCTGCCGGGCTTGTTCCAGGGTTTGGCCCAGGGCCAGACGGCGGCCATGCACACCGCCATCGTCTCCATGCTGCAAATCCTGCGCCTGCGTGGCGTTCTGGCGCCCCTGGGACACGTGGCATGGACCGCCATCGCTGCCGGCGCCTTCTGGCGCGTCAAGATGGACAAGCCCGCCAGCCCATCCATGTTCCTGGATACCGGTTTTCTGAAGGCCTTTCTCATTCCCGTCTCCATGCACGCTCTCTGGGACGCTCCCGCCTTCATGCAGCTGCCCTTTTATGGAAACGACATCATCACCGGTGCGATTTCCTGGTATGTTGTGTTCGGCCTCGTGCAGCAGGGACTGCGCCAGGTAAAGGAAGAGCAGCGCACTCAGCTGCAGCACACGCTGCAAACCGTCGAGGCTTCGATGCAGCCCCCGGGCAGCATCGCCGTCTCATGATTCCGATCGCAGGCGCTGATAAACTTCATTCGCTTTCCGAGGAGACTGACCGGCCATGGCATTCTGTAACAACTGTGGGAACCAATTAGTCGGCAACGAGCGCTTTTGCGCGCGATGCGGAGCCGTAACCAGCGCAACAACTGCCGCGTCCGCGCCCGCCGTCACCCCGGCCGTGCCGAGCGCCTCCGCGCCCTCCATCCCTGTGACCCCTCCACCCGCGGTGCCTCCGCCGGTGCAACCCGGCGCGCCGGTGCAGTATGTTCCCGCGGGAGCGGTGCCCGTCGCTGTGCCCGTACCTGCGCCGGCCGCGAAAAAAAGCGGCGGGATGCTGGGAACAGTGATCGTCATCGTGATCGCCGCAGGGATCGGCTACTACTACTACAACAAATCGCACGGTGGAGCGAACCCCTCCGCCACCACTCCTCCCGCCTCCCAGCCGGCCGCACCCGGCGGCCAGCCCGGCTCGGGCGGCAGCGGCAACGCCGCGCTGGTCAAGCAGCAGACCTTCAATGCCCACTGGCAGCAGGAAAATGGAATGCTGGTCCTCACCACCGCCACCTGGGCCAACAACTCCAACGTCAACCTGTCCACGGCTGTGGTGCAGTGCGAGCAGTACGATGCGTCCGGAACCGATCTCTCGCAATACCGGGTGAATCTCGATGGGCCGGTTAACGCGGGAACGACCGGCAACTTCAGCAATATTCAGATCGGCGCTGTCGCCAATGGCATGGCCAAGGTCGATTGCGACATCGTCCACGTCAAACAATGAGCTGACGGCCACCGCCGCCGTCCTGCTGCCGGACGTGTAGCCGGAGGCTCTACTCGGAAGGCGGCCGCGCGGCGCGCTGATCGCGGACGGGGAAATTCACCGGCAGTTCAAACAGCCGCGGGTCGGGCGGGGCTGCATCCAGCTCGCTGACGGTAAAGGTCTGCGTTCCGAAGAGAGGATCGGTGCGGATGGACAGCAGGTTGACGGCCAGCTGCTCGGAGCGCCAGGTTTCGCTGGTTTTGACGACGGGCCGGTCGTTGCCTGCGGCTCCGGCGTTCAGCGTAGTAGTGACGCGGGTTCCGGTCGTTTCCATTCCGGCGATGTTGCGGGTTCCGAGATTCTCAGTCTGCAGGAAACCGCGGTTGCCGGGAAGCGGGCCATCCGGAGGCGGCGCAGCCGTAGCGGCGGCAAGGTCGCGGGCGGGGTCGTAGCGGAGCAGATCGCAGACGCGGGCGATCATGTTGCAGTTGTAGAGCGTGCGCTGATGCGGGTCGGCGATCTGAATCCACTGCAGGCGGGACTGGACGTCGCTGTCTTTGGGGACCAGCGCCCAGCGCTCCTCGTACAGACGGCCGCGTTCGTCGCGCGCCACGCGGCGCTCATTGACCATGGTGATGGAAGCACCGTCGGGGGTGTAACGCACCCACTCCGTGATGAGGCTGGCGGTGAAGGGCGCGTTGGGGACGGGCGGAATGACGATGCTTTCGAGCACCTCGCGCACGCCGCCGTCCTGTGCGGGAATGACACCACGCTGATACGTGGGAGGCTGCTGAGGGATGGGGGACTGCTGCGCGGGCAGCACGGGGCGTTCGGGTGTGGGCAATTGCTGGGCGTGCGCCAGCGCAAGGGCAGGGAACAGAACGGCGAGCGCGATCTTGCGAGCCAGCACCACGACCTCCGCGTTGGCAGAATGCTAAGGGGAAAGGGCTGCGGCGGTCAACGGGAAGCCGGGCCGGGCTGCCGGCGCTGGATTGCTACACTGAAAGAGTGAAGGTCGCGCTGGCCCAGATCGATCCCACCATTGGCGATTTCAGCGGCAATACCGCAAAGATTCTGGAATTTACGCGCCGCGCGCAGCAGGGCGGGGCGGAGCTGGTGCTGTTTCCGGAGCTGGCCATATGCGGCTATCCGCCCGCCGATCTGCTGGAGAAAACCGCGTTCGTGGCGCGCAGTGGCGAGGCGTTGTGCGAGATCGCGCGGGCCACGGCCAGGGATGGCATCGCGGTGATCGCGGGCTATGTGACGGCGGCCGAACACGGGGCGGGGAAGCACGTGATGAACTCCGCCGCGCTGGTGCGGGACGGACGCGTCGAGTTTGTCCAGTCGAAGATGCTGCTGCCCTTTTACGACGTCTTCGACGAGCAGCGCTACTTTGCGGCGGCGGCACGGCAGCGGCTTTGCTTTTTCGAGGGAGAGCCGGTTGCGCTCACCATCTGCGAGGACGCCTGGAACGACAAAAGTTTCTGGGAGAACCGGCTGTACACGGTCGATCCGGTGGAGGAGCTGACGCGGCAGGGCGCCGGGCTCATCCTGAACATTTCCGCGTCGCCGTGGTGGCGGGACAAGCGGGAGCTGCGGCGGGAGATGCTGGCGGCGATCGCAAAACGGCACCGTGTGCCGGTGGCGATGGTGAACCAGGTGGGCGGCAACGACAGCCTGGTCTTCGATGGTTCGAGCCTGGTGATCGATCCCGGCGGCCGCGTGATCGCGCAGGCGAAGAGCTTTGAGGAGGACCTGATCTTCGCTGACCTGGATGCGCTCACCGGCGACATGCACGAGCAGGCGTTCGATGAAGATGAGGCCATGCTGGAAGCGCTGGCCCTGGGCACCCGCGATTATGTGCGCAAATGCGGATTTTCGAAAGTAGTGGTTGCGCTGAGCGGCGGCATCGATTCGGCGCTGGTGGCGGCGATTGCGGTGCGCGCTCTGGGAGCGGAGAATGTGACGACGCTGGGCATGCCCAGCCCGTATTCTTCGCCGGGATCGATTGACGACAGCCGGAAGCTGGCGGAGAATCTGGGGATTCGCTACGAGGTGGTTGCCATCGACGAGATTTTCAGAGGATTCAATCACGCGCTGGAGCCGGTGTTTGCGGGGCGGGGGCCGGACAGCACCGAAGAAAATATTCAGTCGCGCATTCGCGGCGCTTTGCTGATGGCCTTTTCGAACAAATTCAATGCGCTGGTGCTGACCACGGGCAACAAGAGCGAGATGTCCACCGGCTACTGCACGCTGTATGGCGATATGGTGGGCGCTCTGGCCGTGATCGGGGACGTGTTCAAAACGCGCGTCTACGATTTGTGCCGCTCAGTGAATCGCGAGAGGGAAATTATCCCTGCGGCGATCCTCGAAAAGCCGCCCTCGGCCGAGCTGCGGCCCGGACAGAAGGACACGGACTCCCTGCCGCCCTATGAGGTGCTGGATCCGGTGCTTGAAGCGTACGTTGAGCATTACGAAACGCCCGAGAACATTGCGGCGGAGCGGGGGCTCGATCTCGAAATGGTGCGCGCCATCGTCAAAATGGTCGAGCGCAGCGAATACAAGCGGCAACAGGCAGCGCTGGTGCTGAAGGTGACGCCCAAGGCTTTCGGAATGGGGCGCCGATTCCCGATAGCAGCTAAAGTACAGGTTTAAGATTCACGCCGAAAGGACTCTATGCAGATTCGTTCCCTTTCCTGCGCGCTCCTTGCGCTCGCGTTTGCATCCACCCAGTGCCCGGCTCAGTCTGAGCAGCCGTCTGCGCCCACGCCGCAGGAATTGCCGGCCGCTCCGGCGACGCCGGCGACGCAAGCCGAGCCGCAGTTTCCTGCCGTGAGCGATGCCAATTTCAATGCCGCGGCGCCGACGAAGGCGGACGTAGAGTCCTTCCTGAAAACGTCATGGGGCTACGATGCGAATCGGGTGTGGGAGGTGTACGGAATCCAGAAAACGGCTGCGCCTGGCCTCAGCAAAGTCACGGTGCTCGTGGCGGAAAAGCAGACGCCGCAGCAGATCGCGACGTTGAACTTTTTCGTGACACCCGACGGCAGGCATCTGATCGCGCAGGACTCGGTGCTCGACTTTGGCCCGCGCCCTTTCGAAAACAACTATCGCACCCTGCAGCAGCAGGCTGATGGTCCCTCCCGCGGGGCGGCCGGCAAGCAGTTCGAGCTGGTGGAGTTTGCCGACTTCCAGTGTCCGCACTGCAAGGACGCGCAGCCGGTCGCGGAAAGGCTGGTGCAGGATTTCCCCCAGGCGCATTTTGTCTTTGAGAATTATCCGCTGGTCAATATTCACCCCGAAGCCTACAAGGCCGCGGTGTGGGGGACATGCGTGGCGCAGGGCGGCAGTGAGGCGTTCTTTAAGTATGCGGACTCGGTGTTCGCCGCGCAAAACGACCTGGCGGGCCAGGGCGCGGAGCAGGCCCTGAGAAATGCGGCAACGGCGGCCGGCGCGGATCCGGACAAGGTTGCGGCGTGCGCGGATTCGGCGGCGGGGAAGAGCGCGGTCGCAGCCTCGATGGGGCTGGGGCAGGCGCTGAATGTCGAGGAGACGCCCATGCTCTTCATCGATGGCCGCTCGGTGCCGATGCTGGCGGTGCCCTATGAGCAGCTGAAGGCCATCATCGAATACCAGTTCTCGATGGACAAGTAAGTCGCGCAGAAAGAAGGGAAGTGATGGCCATCGAGGTTCCGCTGGATCCGGCGCATACCGCGGTATTGAGCATGGATATGCAGACGGCGATCGTTTCGATTTACACCGGCGGCGACGATGGCCTGGTTATGCGTGCGGCTGAGGTCCTGCAGCGATGCCGCGAGCGCGGGATGACCGTCATCCATGTGCAGGTGGGTTTTCGGCCGGGGTTGCCGGAGATCAGTTCACGCAACGTACTGTTCAGTGCCATCCGGAGTTCGCCGCAACGCCAGCAGCTCTTCCAGGGAGACGGCGGCAGGATTCATCCTGCTGTTGCAGCCACGGGCGAGGACATCGTGATCACGAAGCATCGCATCAGCGCGTTCACCGGGACCGACCTCGATATGATTCTGCGCGCGAAGGAGATTGAGACGCTGCTGATGTTCGGCATCGCGACCAGCGGTGTGGTGCTTTCGACGTTGCTGGATGCCGTGGACGCAGACTATCGCGGTGTGGTGGTGCGAGACTGCTGCGCGGACCAGGACGCCGAAGTGCACGCGGTGCTGGTGGAGAAGTTCTTTCCGCGCCGAGGATCTGTGGTCACCGCGGCCGAGCTGCTCGAGCATTTGCGGAGCTGAGTTTTCCACAGCGGGTCGAATCCCGAAAGGGGACAATCTCGCCCCATTCGCGTCAAAAAAATGCGAAAAAATGCGAACTTTTGATCACTTTCAGCAGGGAGCACGGCGGCCAGGTGCGAGGTTGCCTTCACTGGCGTAATCCTCGGAAAACAAAGGCTTTGTACTACAGTCACCGGGGTTCGTTTTCAACAGCGACCATTGCGTCTCATGCGACATCTAATTGATAACGAGGTAGTTAGATTTGGGATACGCCCGCGGGATTGGGCATTTTTCTCTTGATTTTCATAGAAAAAATCCCTAGAATAATAAAGTTTGTGACTTCCCGTTGGGGTCAGTACCGGGCCTCCGGATTTTACGTTCGTCACTTTCACTAGCAGAGGGTAAATCATACATGGCAAAGCGTCGTGGCAATCCCAACTGGGGCAAGCCGGAGCCGATTGGACCGGTTGTTCCCACCGTGACTTCCTTTGAGCAGGTGGTCAAGGAGTTCAAGCTCACCCCGGATCAGTTCATCCGCTCCACCCGTCTGCGCGAGTGGGCTCGTCGCAATCGTAACTCGAAGTACATCCCCGAATCGCTTCTGGAAGCGTGGGGCTTCGAGATCGAATCCACACTTTGATTCGATCGGGTAACGAGCAGCATCAGGCGCCGCCTTCGGGCGGTGTCGCTGTTTTTGGGCAACGGTGCCACAGGGAAACCGGCGATTGAAACGCAGGGTTGGCTGCGCATTCGCCCGCGTGGCATGATGCAATCCATGGCGACCCGGCCGCTTTCCTCGCTGCTTTCCTTTGCGCTGGTAGCCTTCACCATCGAGTTCGATAACGAGGCAGAACTTCGTCTGCCCCACAGGACAACGGACTTCGGGTCGAGTTCAGCCATGGGCGTGTGGTTGGGCTCCATGGTGATGTGGTTCAACTGCATGCGCTGGGTTCCGGAGGAGGAGATCGCCGTGCGTGAGGTGGAGCTTCGAGCGCGTACCGTCACCAACTGGGACGGCATGCGCCGCTGGGGATACGTCTTCTTCGCGCCCGATCCGAACGACAACCGGCCGAAGCCGCCGCAGTCCGCGCTGCTGGTACGCCCGACCACCAGGGGCCGCACGGCGGCGCAGCTCTGGGCCGAACTGATCCCAGCGATCGAGGAGCGCTGGCGCAAGCGGTTCGGCGAGAAGGCGATCGATGCGCTCCGGTCGGCGCTGGTGGCTGTAGCGCAGCAGTTCGATCTGGAGCTGCCGGATTGTATGCCGATTCTCAAGTTTGGCCTGGTCACGCCGCCTCCGGTTGCGGCTAAGCGAGAGTCCGCGCCGGACCGGACCGGCCTCCCCGAGCTGCCCTTGCCGGCGCTGCTGGCGCGCGTGCTGGTGGCGTTCGCTCTCGAGTTTGAGCGTGAGGCGGACGTTTCGCTGGCCATCTGCGCCGACGTGCTGCGCGTGGTCGACGAAAAGGGAACTCCGGTCCGAGAGCTTCCCGTCCTCGGTGGGGTTTCGAAAGAGGCCGTCGCCATGGCGATCGGGTTTCTCAGCAAGCGCGGCTATGCCGTGGTCCAGACGAAGGCACGGGAGAAGATCCTGCTGCTGCGGCCGAAGGGCGTGGAGGCTCGCGCGACGTACCAGCGCTCGTTAAGCGCGATCGAAAGCCGCTGGCGCGCGCGCTACGGAAAGAAAGCCATCGATCAGTTGAACGGTGCGCTGGATCGAATCGCCGGCGATGGCACCGCGGAAGGGTCGCCGCTGTTTGCGGGTCTGGAGCCATCACCGGAGGGTTGGCGCGCCAGGGTGCGCAGCCCGAAAACGCTGCCGCATTATCCCATGGTGCTGCATCGGGGCGGATATCCGGATGGGAGCTGAGCGTGGGATGGGGTGCGAGCGCATAGTGAGGCCTTCCGGATGACAACCCCGATCAAGGCGCCCTGCGAAGGGTCGGCCTCCTGCACTTCGCTGGCTCCCGAGCGGACGCAGAATGGGCCCTGGATCCTGGTGGCCACGATTCTCGGCTCCAGCATGGCGTTCATCGACGGAACCGTCGTCAACGTGGCTCTGCCCGCGCTGCAGGCGGCTCTTCACGCATCCGTCGCAGGAATTCAGTGGGTCGTCGAGTCGTATGCTCTCCTGCTGGCTTCTCTTCTGTTGCTGGGTGGCGCACTCGGCGATCTGTACGGCCGTCGGAAAGTTTTCGTGGGCGGCGTGGTGCTCTTTGCCGGGGCATCGGCCTGGTGCGGCCTCGCCCACTCCATCACCGTGCTGATCGTCGCGCGCGCGTTTCAGGGCGTCGGAGCTGCCCTGCTTGTTCCCGGCAGCCTGGCGCTCATCAGCGCTTCGTTCGCGACGAGCGACCGGGGACGCGCCATTGGAACCTGGTCCGGCTTCACGGCCATTACCGCCGCGGTGGGCCCGGTGCTGGGCGGTTGGCTGGTCGAGCACCTGTCATGGCGTTGGGTTTTCTTCATGAATCTGCCTCTGGCGGTGGTCGTCGTTCTCGTAACGTTGTGGCGTGTCCCGGAGAGCCGCAACCAGGACGCGAGCCCGCGCCTGGATTGGCAGGGGGCCGTTCTGGCAACCGTCGGCCTCGGGGCTGTCACCTTCGCCCTGATTGAATTTCGCGAGGGCCCGGCTGTATGGGCGTGCGGGCTCGCCGGCCTCGGCGCGCTGGCCGGTTTCCTGATCGATGAAGCCCATTCGCGAACGCCCATGGTCTCTCTGCACCTGTTCCGTTCGCGAGACTTTTCGGGAGCCAATCTGCTCACCTTCCTGCTCTACGGCGCGCTCGGTGGAATCCTCTTTTTCTTCCCGCTCGATCTGATTCAGGTTGAGGGTTACACGGCAACGGAAGCCGGAGCGGCCCTGCTGCCGCTCATCCTGCTTATCTTCGTTCTCTCTCGCTGGGCAGGTGGCCTGGTTGTCCGGTACGGAGCCCGGCTGCCTTTGACGATCGGACCGCTGGTCGTGGCAATCGGCTTCGCGCTGTTTCTCCGGCAGGGAAGCGGCGGCTCGTACTGGACCACGTTCTTCCCGGCCGTCGCCTGCCTGGGCTTGGGGATGGCAATCAGCGTCGCCCCCCTCACGACCGCCGTGATGGAATCGGTCTCCACCCGTTCAGCGGGGGTGGCGTCCGGTGTCAACAATGCTGTGTCGCGCATCGCCGGGCTGCTGGCCATCGCAGTCTTTGGTCTGGTCCTGTCCGCCGGCTTCAACGGCGCACTGGACCACAGCCTTGCGCGGATGGAGTTGCCTCGAGCAGTACGCCAGAGCGTCGATGGCCAACGGTCGAAGCTGGCGGGGGCTCGGACCAGCGACCCACGCATCCGCCAGGCTATCGACGATGCGTTTGTGTCGGGGTTCCACGACGTGATCTGGCTATGCGTGGGACTGGCGATCCTCAGTGCCGTCAGTGCTCAGATGATCGGTTCGAAGGGATCGGGCGCTGGGTCAGGCTGAAGGCTGATTAAGCTTACGTCTGATAACAGATATTCTGTTAACTACAACCCTGCAAAACACCCGCTACTCGTCTTTTTGGGCCCAGACACCGCTGGCGGCCTGGACCGACAATGCGATACGGTTCCCCACTCCCACTTTGCGCATGAGCCGCGCAACGTAAGACTTCACCGTTTGCTCCCGAATGCTCAGCACCTGCGCGATTTCGCGGTTGGAGCGGGCCAGCACCAGTTGCTGCAGCACTTCTTCCTCGCGCTCGGTGAATCGAGGACCCTGCCGGCGCCGCCGTGCGGTCGTGCCTTCGAGGGTGCGGTCCACAAAGGTAGAGAGCACGCGTCTGGGCGCCCAGATCGAACCATTCAGTACGGCGCATGCTGCCTGCATCACCTGTTCCGGAGAGGCCGTGTCTTCCAGCCAGCCCTTGGCTCCGGCGGTGATGGCGTCGAGGATTCTCTCCGGCTCGGAACCGGAACCGATGACCAGAACCTTGAGCCGCGGATGGCGCGCCCGCAGTCTTGCCAGCAGCGCCAGCGAGAATGCCTGATCTCTGAGCACCACCACTACCAGATCGAAGGATGCCTCTCTGAACGCCATGGCCCAGTCGGTGGTCACCACCTGGAAGTCAGGCTGCTCCGTGAAGATCTCGCGCAATCCGGCGATGCGAAGCGGCTCGAAGTCGAGCAATCCAACTCGCATGGGGCGCACGGCCTGACTGATCGGTTCCATAACTCCTACAGTTTCGGCAGGACGATTCCCTGCTGCTTCTGGTACTTCCCTTTCCGGTCGGCGTAGCTGATCTGGCAAGCCTCGTCCGACTGGAAGAAGAGAATCTGGCAAAGGCCTTCGTTCGCGTACACGCGCGCCGGCAACGGCGTCGTGTTGGATATTTCCAGCGTCACAAAACCTTCCCATTCCGGCTCGAAGGGGGTGACGTTTACGATAATACCGCAGCGAGCGTACGTGGATTTTCCCACGCAAATGGTCAAAACGTCACGGGGAATCCGAAAATATTCCACCGATCGCGCCAGAGCGAAGCTGTTCGGCGGGACCAGCACCGATTCCGACTGCACCGTGACGAAGGAGCGGTCGTCGAAGTTTTTCGGATCGACGATGGCGCTGTTGACGTTGGTGAAGATGCGAAATTCGTCCGAGACACGCAAATCGTAACCGTAGGAGGACAGCCCATAGGAAACGACGCCCTCCCGTACCTGCTTTTCGCTGAACGGATCGATCATGCCCTTCAGGGCCTGCTCGCGTATCCAGCGATCGCTCTTGATTGCCATGTCCCTCCCTGCCGTAACGCCCCGGAGGGCTTCTAAAGGATGCTCCCGGAGCCCTGATTTCCGGTCCCGGAAGAAGCCTTTTCGCTTCTCGCGGTTACGCGCCGGTCTGACCAGCGTAAAAATTGCATCTTACGGGAGGCGCGCCGCATTGACAATGCCATCAAAGATTTCTACGATCAGCCTTGAAAGGGATTCCTGGGTTGACGGGAGAAAACCTTGATAAAACAGGACATCATTCACCAGGTAATTGAACGTACCGGCCTGCAGCGGAACAAGGCCGAGGCTGCCGTCGATACCGTCTTCGAGTCCCTCAAGCGCGCGCTCGCCGAGGGTCAGCGCATCGAGTTGCGCGGCTTTGGCGTCTTCAATGTCCGCCCGCGGAAGACGGGCATTGGGCGCAACCCCCGCACCGGCGCGGAAGTCAGCATCGCGCCCGGCAAAGCCGTGCGCTTCAAGCCCGGCAAAGAACTTCATCTGCTCGACAAATGATTATTACTGCCGTCACTGGCCTGCCTCGGTAAACTGATTTTCGCTTTGTCGTTACCTCTCCCGTCGGGACTGCCGAGTATGGGTCAGCCTGCCTTCGAGATTCCGGGTTCGCTCCATCCCAGCGCGCCCCCGCGCAGTATTCCCGCCGGGCCCGCCTCCTGGCTGGAGCAGGCGGGCGTCGCCATCTGTCTTCTCGGCCTGAGCATCTTTACCACGCTGAGCACCGGCGCGGTGCTCATGTATAACTTCCAGCGCGGCGCACCGCCCTTTTCCGTCAATGCTCAGTTTTTTCCCTTCGCGTGGATCGCACACCATCCGGAGCGCCTGGCGGCTGGCTGGTCGTTCGCACTCACCTTGCTGGGCATTCTCTCCGCCCACGAGCTCGGCCACTACGCGGCATGCCGCTTCCACGGGGTTCGCTCTTCCCTGCCCTGGGTGTTGCCCGCGCCCACGCTCATCGGCACCTTCGGAGCTTTCATTCGTCTGCGCTCGCGCGTTCCTTCGCGCGTGGCGCTGCTCGATATCGGCGTTGCCGGTCCGCTGGCGGGCATGCTGGTCGCTGTTCCCGCTCTCATCAGCGGGCTTTTGATGTCGCAGCACATGGCCGCGCCCGGCTTTCAGTCCACGGCCAGCATCAGCGTCGGCGTTCCGCTGTCGCTCTCGCTCGTCTACAGCATCGTGCGGCTTGTCCATCCCGCACTCCCGCCGCTGGACGCATCGTTCAACCCTCATCCCGTTCTCGTGGCCGCGTGGATCGGCCTGTTCATCACCTCGGTCAACCTGATGCCCGCCGGCCAGCTCGACGGTGGACACATTCTCTACGCGGTTTCGCCCCGTGTGCATCGCTGGTTGACCAACACGCTCGTCTTCCTTTTATTCTTCGCGGGAACCATGTACTGGATCGGCTGGCTGGTGTGGGGATGCTTCCTGCTGCCCAGCCTGCGCCATCCCTCGGTGCCCGAGGTTCCTGCGCTGACGCGCTCGCGCAGATGGCTGGCGGTAGTGGGACTGGTGCTGTTTATCCTGACCTTTACGCTGCAGCCGTTTGCGGGCGGCAGCCTGATGGACTTTCTCCACTGAGGCGCGCCCCCCCTCCAGAGGGAGCCCCCGTCTAAACGTCCGGCAGCACCAGCGCATCCAGTTCCAAAAACTGGCGCAGCACCTCATCGTCGGAGCGCTTCATCTCCTCCACCGTGCCGAAGAACTCCGCGCGCCCCTGATGCAGAAACAGCACGCGATCCGCCAGCCGCTCTGCAAACCGCATATCGTGCGTCACCACCACGCTGGTCAGATGCAGCTGGTTCTGCAGCTTCTGAATCAGGTTTCCCAGCAGCCGCGCGATCAGCGGATCCACCATGGTCGTCGGCTCGTCGTACAGAATCGCCTGCGGCTCCGCCGCCAGCGCCCGCGCAATCGCCACCGATCGCTTCATCCCCGTGGAAAGATCCGACGGCAGAAGGTCGATCATCTCCGCCACGCTCACCATCTCCAGCAATCCGCGCACGATCTGCTGGATCTGGTCTTCGGAAAGCCCACGATCCTCGCGCAGCGGAAACGCCACGTTCTCCCCCACCGTCAGCGAATCGAACAGCGCGCCGTTCTGGAAGACCATCGTGACTTTGCGCCGTACCTCCTGCATCTGCTCTTCGCTGAACTCTGTGATGTTCTCGCCGGCCACCAGAATGCGCCCCGAGTCCGGCTTCAGAAATCCCATGATGTGTTGCAGCGTCACCGATTTGCCCACGCCCGAGCGGCCCAGCACACACACCGTCTCTCCCGGCATCACCTCAAAGCTGATGTCCTTCAGCACGTGCAGATCGCCGAACGATTTCGACACATTCTCGAAAGCGATGTACGGCTGCCGGTCCGCGTGACCGTTGGATTCGGCCTTCACTTCAATGGGAACGTCCGGGGGAATGCCCACGCTTTCTCGCTTGCCTCGCCCTGCCTTCAGGTTACGTCCATCTCACTTTCAGGTCACGTCCAGCTTATTGGATCACCGCCCTTCTACTCTAGTCCGCCCTCCAACCCGCCGCCTGTGCAGGCCTCGGAATCCATCTTTGCAGCGGCATACCTTACCCCACCTGCGTGAATGCTTCGCCTGGTCTAAAGGGGCACAGCCCTTGTGCGCTTCCTGAAGAGCCGCGGTCGGCACGGGGCACAACCTTGTGCGGCTTCTGGAAAAACCGCTGTCGGCAAGGGCAAATTTTTAAGGTTGCGGAGCCCGCCGCCCGAATTGCACCCCAGCCAGGTTCACCCGGCCGGCCAGGCGCACGCGCCGCTCACCCATGCACATGCCGCGCAAAAGTTGCGCGTGCCTATCCACTCCAGCCAGGTTCACCCCACAGCAAGAAGCGAACTCTATTCGCCGTGCGATCGTCAGAGACAAACGACCGTTAACCCATTCCGAAGTACCGTTACCAGCCCGTTTTGGGAAAAAGGCACCGCTCCATTCTTCCCCCGGCTCCTGTCCTTGATTGCCATCCCCAGCGTCGCCAGCGCCACCTGTTTCTTAAGGGGCACTGGCTTCAGAGCCTGCTCTGAGCGAGTTCGCGCGCCGCGGCGAACAAACCGGTCGAATGGGGCCTGTAATAACCGCGCACCACTCGGGCTTCTTACCTCTTTCCCGCACCCACCAGCCCTGCGTAATCCGTTGGCGTGTTCACATTGCGGAACCACGCCGCCGGCGCCTCCAGCGGCCACCCCGCCGGGCCTGTAGCCGCGATTGCCTCCACGTCGAACGCATCGACCGCTTCTCCCAGAGCCGCAGCCGCCCCTTCAATCGCGGTCATCACTTTGCATTCGCCCGCCGCCAGCGATCCGCGTAGCCCTTCCAGCAGGCGCCGGCTATAGATCGCGCACAGCGGCTGCGGCCGATCGCCGCAGCGCGGAATCGTCGCCACCGCATGGCTGGTCTCCGCCCGATCCATCATCCAGCGCAGAAATCCGCTCGGAGTCCCAGGCGCATCGACAGGAACAAAAAGGTTCAGCTCGCTGTCCGACACAGCCAGCGCCGCTTCCATCCCGCCCAGCGGCCCGCATTGCGCGAAGTTATCCGGCACCACCTCGGCAAAACGCGCCAGATAATTCGGGACTCCCGGTCCGCCGGCTGTGGTTGCGTCGGGGTGGAGATCCGGCCGCGATCCGCAGATCCTCGGCCTCAAATCCAGCCCGCGCAGCAGCTCCAGCATGTGTTCCACCAGCGGCTGCCCGTTCATCGTGAGCAGCGCTTTGTCGCGGCCCATCCGCGTGCTCTGTCCGCCCGCCAGAACAAAGGCGTTCACCCGCTGTTCCCCTGGCAGTACGGTTCGACCAGCTTCACTGCGGCCTCTGGGTTGGCCACTTCGACGATCAGTTCGTTGTAGCGCTCATCGCGCAGATCGATCACGATCGTCCTGTCCGGATTATGAACATCCCAGAAGACTCGCTGGCCATGCTGATAGAACGTCCCCGCCGTCAGGATGCCCGGGATTTGTGTTCCCGGCATCCGGATCCCATGCCACCAGCCGCGCGCACTGCTGGGGTCTGCGCGAACCCCGGCAATGTGATGCAGCGGGATTTCCAGCGTGCTCTTTAGCGCCCACAGCTGGTCGGCCCCACGCACGTGAAGCACCAGATTCCCTTCCGCTATCGACAGATCGACCATGCCTCACCTCGCATCCGCCGGCCTTATTCTAAACGGCCATTCGTGGCGCTTTTGTGCCCGCATCAGATACAAAATGCTTCCCGCCAGCGCAATCGCCAGGGCGTAGAGCAAATCCCGCCTCGACTCCGGCCGCGAGAACAGAATGAACAAAAATCCCGCCAGCGCCAGCAACGGCGGTAGCGGATAGAACCAGATTCGAAACGGCCGCGGCAAATCCGGACGCCGCACCCGCAGCAGGATCACCCCCACCTGCTGCAGCAGGTACTGCAGCACGATCCGGATCACCACCAGCGCGGCGATCACCTGCGCCAGCCGCAGAAAACAGAACACCGCCGCGACCCCTCCCAGCGCCAGCAGCGCGAAGTCCGGAAAATTTCTCTTCGGATGCAGATGCGCGAAGATCCTGAAGTAGTTCCCATCCAGCGCTGCCGCATAGGGCACGCGCGAGTATCCCATCAGCAGCGCGAACACCGACGAAAATGCCGTCCACATGATCAGGCACGCGATCAGCACCGCCGCCCGCGGTCCCAGCGTGCGCGCCACCATCTCCGCCACCACCGTCCGTCCCATCTGGCGTGCCGGAATCACTCCCAGCACACTCACATTCATCGCAATGTAAAGGGCGGCCACCACGGCAATGGAAATAATGATCGCGCGCGGTATCGTTCTGCCCGGGTCGCGAATTTCCCCGCCCAGGAAACACACGTTGTAGTAGCCCCAGTAGTCATACGTAGCAATCAATGTTGCAGATCCCAGTCCGGCAAAGAAACCTGGCGAAAAACTGAACGCATGCGGCGGAATGTGTAACAGTGCCGGGTGAAAATGTGTGAACCCGGCAATCAGCACGATGCCCATGGCTGCCATCACCCCCGCCCACAGCACCCACGCCGTCCGCAGAATGGCCTGAATGTCGCGGTACAGCATGCCCACAATCACCGCCACCGCGCCCGCTGCCAGCACATTCGTCCAGTGCGCCCCGTTCGGCCACGCCGCGAACAGCGGTTGCCGCAACCCGGGAACCAGGAACGACGCGAACTCCGCGAAACCGATGCATCCGGTCGCCATCGACAGCGGCGCGCTGAAGCCCAGCTGAAAGATGTACAGGAAGGAAGCGAAGCGCCCCGCACCCTCGCGCCCATAAATCTCGCGCAAAAAAGTGTATGAGCCGCCCGCTTCCGGCATGGCCGCGCCCAGCTCTGCCCACACCAGCCCGTCGCACACGGCGATCGCCGCGCCCAGCAGCCAGCCCAGCAGCGCCTGCGATCCGCCCATCGCCGCTACAATCAGCGGCAGCGTGATGAACGGCCCCACCCCGATCATGTACATCATGTTCAGTGAGACCGCGCTCGCCAGCCCGATGCGGCGCTCCAAATGCGGGGTCCCCGGCGCGCCCGCAGTTGGGGCGCTGGGGTGGAGATGCGGGGTCCCCGGCGCGCCTGCAGTTGGGGCGCTGGGGTGGAGATGCGGGGTCCCCGGCGCGCCGGCAGTTGGGGCGCTGGGGTGGAGATGCGGGGCCCCCGGCGCGCCTGCAGTTGGCGCACTGGGGTGCGGTTGCCGCGTTCCCGGCCCGCTTGATTCCCCGGCGTGCTGGTTCGATCCCTCGGGCGCAAAAAAACCGGGACTCATGTTCTGCCTTTGTACCAGATCGCTTCACGATACACTGGCAGTTCAGGTCGCATGGTTCCCCATTCTCCACGACAATTCCCCGCCCTCCGCGGCGCTTTTGCGCTCACGCTCCTGTGCGCCTTTGCGCTCACCACTTCAGCCCAGGTCGTTCCCTGGCGCACCCAAATCGCTGCCTCACCCGACGCGCAGCCGTTGCCCGAAGACCGCGGCGCCGACGGCCTCGCGCAAACCCTGCGCAAGCTCGACACCTGGGCCAGCCTCATGTTCATCGTTGCCCATCCCGACGACGAAGACGGCGGCATGCTTGCCTATGAATCCCGTGGACTCGGCGCCCGCACCGCCATCGTCACCCTCACCCGCGGCGAAGGCGGCCAGAACGCCATGTCCGGCGAAAGCTACGATGCCCTGGGTTTGATCCGTACCAACGAGCTGCTGCTCGCCGACCAATACTCCGGCTCCGAGCAGTTTTTCGCCACCGTCGCCGACTACGGCTTCTCCAAAACCATCGACGAGGCCCACCAGCAGTGGGGCCACGATCGCGTGCTCTGCGACGTCGTCCGCGCCGTGCGCGAATATCACCCCCTGGTCCTGGCTTCCACCTTCACCGGCAACATCACCGATGGTCATGGCCACCATCAGGTCTCAGGAGAAGTGAACCAGCAGGCCTTCACCGCCGCCGGCGATCCCACCGTTTGCCCCGATCAGATCGCCGCCGGCCTGCGCCCCTGGTCTCCGCTCAAGGTCTACGCCCGCGTTCCCTTCTTCGCGCCCAGCGCCAGGGGCATCTTCGACTACGCCACCAACAAATGGTCGCCCGTCCGCTTCTACGACTACGTCGCGAAGCAGTGGAGCGACAGCTTCCCCGGCACCACTCTTGAAATTCCCGAGGGCGCCTGGGATCCCATCCTTGGCGAATCCTGGATCCAGATCGCGCGCGCCGGATGGAGCCTGCAGAAATCGCAGAACGGCGGCGGCACCATGCCTCTGCCCGGCCCCTTCAGCTCCGCCTATCACCGCTACGGCTCGTCGGTGAAATCCCCCGACAAGGAAAACTCCTTCTTCGACGGCATCGACACCACGTTGCCCGGCATCGCCTCGCTGGCCCATTCCGGAAATACCGCGCCCCTCGTCACCGCGCTCGCCGATATTCAGCACCACGTCGCCACGGCGCTCTACGGCGATCTCCCCGCACACCCGGAGAAAATCGCGCCCGAGCTGGCCACCGGCTACAAGGTCACGCAGCAGCTCATCCAGTGGGTCAACTCGTCGAGCGGCCTCAATGCCGACGACAAGGCCAACGTCGTGCACGAGCTCAACATCAAGCTGGCGCAGTTCAACACTGCGCTCGCTCAGGCTCTCGGCCTCCAGGTCAACGCGGTCGTGATGCCGCGCACCGCCACCGGCGCCAATCCCTTTCCTTCGCTCTCGCCGGAAGACACGCCCCCCACCGTCACCCCCGGCTCGCAAATCGACGTCCGCGTCCACGTAACCGCCGCGCCTTTCTGGGGACCCTCGCCCGATGGCCTGCAGCTCGCCCGCACCTGGCTCGATCAGCCCGACGGCAGCGCCTGGCAGATCACCCGCATCGGTGCGCCCGGCCTCGACCAGGTCAGCAGCAATGCCGGCGATGCCATCTTCCGCGTCTACGTTCCGCGCGAATCCGCGGTCACGCGCCCGTACTTCACGCGCCCCAACACCGAGCAGGCGTACTACGACATCAATGACCCGCGCTGGCTCACCCTCCCCTTCGCGCCCTATCCGCTGGCCGGTTGGGCGGAGTTCCATTACATGGGCGTTCCCATCCGCATCGGCCAGGTGGTGCAAACCGTCCATCGCGTCCACGGCATCGGCGGCGTCTATCAGCCCCTCGCTTGTGTGCCGCAGCTCTCCGTCAATCTCCCCGCTGCTGCCGGTGTCGTTCCCCTCGGCGCCGCGACCATCCCCTTTTCCGTGACCGTCGGCAATGAGCAGCAGGATGATGCGGACGGTACGCTGCAACTCAATCTCCCCTCCGGGTGGAAGTCCGATCCCGCCGAAGCCTCGTTTCACCTCGCTCCCACCAGCAGCCAGGAGTTTCAGTTCACCCTCCATCCCGCGCAGCTCACCGGCGAGGCCTACCAGATCGGCGCAGTCGCCGCCCTCGGCAGCACCCGGTTCACTGAGGGATTCACCACCGTCGGCTATCCCGGCCTGCGTCCTTATTATCTGTATCGCCCCGCCGCCTACCGCCTGCGCGCTGTCGATGTGAAGCTCCCGCCCGATCTCAAAATCGGTTACATCATGGGCACCGGCGACGATGTCCCCACGGCGCTCACCGAAATCGGCATCCAGCCCCACATGCTCACCGCGGCGGATTTATCCGAGGGCGATCTCTCCGCCTACGACGCCATCATCGTCGGCATCCGCGCCTATTCTGACCGCCCCGACCTCACCGCCGCTACCCAGCGTCTCTTCGCTTACGTCCGCGGCGGCGGAACCCTCCTCGTCCAGTATCAAACCGTGCAATTCCCCGCCCCCTATGAGCTCACCCTGGGACGCAACCCCGAGAAAGTCGTCGACGAGCACGCTCCCGTCACCCTCCTCGATCCCAACAACCCCCTCTTCACCTCGCCCAACAAAATTACTCCCGCCGACTTCGATGACTGGGTCGAGGAACGTGGCCACTCCTTCCTTCAATCCTGGTCCTCGCAGTACACCCCGCTCACCGAAGTCCACGACCCCGGCCAGGACCCCCAAAAAAGTGGCCTGCTCTATGCGCACTACGGCAAGGGCAACTACTTCTATCTGGCCTTTGCCGTCTACCGCCAGTTGCCGGAGGCCGTCCCCGGCGCTTATCGCCTTCTCGCCAATCTCATCGCCGCCGGAAAGCACCCGGCACAGCAGTAAGACCTCCAGAAGCGGCCCCAAAAACCATGTCACGCTGGTGTCACCGCGTGTTTGCTCCCCCGCCACACCACTCCGCCCTCACCGCTCACGTAAGCTATTGACCCGTCACTAACTTCCCCACATCTCCGCAGTCCCTTTTCCCCGAACATTTACCGCACATTCTCCGGGCGTTCACAATCCCCTGCGACCATGCCCTTTGGATAACCGAGGCCAGCTCGGCGGTGGCGCGCAATTTCGCAGCTTCACCTCCGGCACGCTTTGGAAACCCTGGCGTTCCCCCGCGCGCTTGCACTCATCTTTCACGCAGTTCCAAATCCTGAGAGGCTGAATGACAAAGACATTGAAGGCGCTCGCCACCCTTGCGCTGGCCATTACGGTTGCCGCCGGTTATGCGCAGACTGCGGCCAGCTCCGCCAGCACGACACCGAAACCGCACCACAAGAAACCAGCCGAGCCGCAAGGACCTTCCATCCAGTCGCAAATCGAGGAGTTGCGCCAGCAGGAACAGTCTGACCGCGGCCAGATCGACACGCTGAAGCAGCAACTCGCCGATCGCGATGCACAGCTCCAGGCCGCGCAGCAGGCCGCCGCCCAGGCTCAGGCCGCCGCGCAGGCGGCTCAACAGGCGGCCAACGCCGAGCAGCAGTCCATCGCCGCCACCACCGAAAGCGTTTCCAGCCTGCAGAGTTCCGTCACCGACCTCAAGGCCAACGGCGTCTCCCTCGCCGCCACCATTCAGCAGAACCAGGTCGAGGTGAAGAAGGCCATCGAGAACCCCGACACCGTCCACTTTAAGGGCGTCACCATCTCGCCCACCGGCAGCTTCATCGCGGCCGAAACAGTGTGGCGCCAGGGAGCCACCGGCGGCGACATCAATACCGCCCCGACCAGCATCCCTCTCCAGAATTCCGACGATGCGCAGCTCAGCGAATTTCAGGGAACCGGCCGTCAGTCGCGCATTGCCCTGAAAGCCATCGGCAAGATCCCCTCCATGACCATGACCGGCTACTACGAGATGGATTGGCTGGGCGCCGGCATCACCTCCAACAACAACCAGTCCAACAGCTACGTCCTTCGCCAGCGCCAGCTTTGGGCCGATGCTCTGCTGCCCAGTGGTTGGGATTTCTCCGGCGGTCAGGGCTGGTCCCTCGCCACGGAAACCACTCAGGGCGAAACCCGCGGGTCTGAAATTCTGCCCGCCACCATCGACCCCCAGTACGAAGCTGGCTTCGTCTGGACCCGCCAGTACAGCT